>JBDSPC010000318.1:0-6348 GCA_039914485.1 Nocardioides sp. | reverse complement strand
GTATGACGAAACCCCTGCGACAACTCCACAGATCAAAGGGCAGGGCGACCGTTGGTGTGCCGCAAGCCCTGTCCGGACAGGTTCTCGGTCACGGTGCCCCATCCGGCACTTTGACGCCGCCGCCCGATCAGGGTCAGTTCGCCAAGGTTCCCCGCGGGGAGACTTGGCGATCTTCGCTGCATCTCGACTGCTGACTGCGTCGGGAGATTCTGTCCGTAACCGAAGTTAAAATGTCAGTTACACGAAGAACTGTCCCCGATCGGGCGGCCGGGGTCTGAGAGCCACTCCGCCGTCGGGCGCGGAATCGCGACGGCTCAGCCGACGTCGGTCGGGCGGGTGCCGTCGACCGCCGCCCGGAACGCCGTGCGGAATCGCTTCGTGTTGTCCAGGTCGTCCGCGGCCTGCTCGATCGCCGCGAACATCGTGTCGCCCAGGGCCAGCAGCTCGGGCGAGGCGGGGGACGAGGCGCGGTCGGGCATCAGCTCGGCTGCCTGGCGAGCCAGGGTGACGGCATCCTCGAGCACCGGCGGGAAGGGGCGGGCCAGCGTCTCGACGAGCCAGGGCTTGTTCGCGGCCATCTCGTCTGGGACGTTGATGGAGTCCGCCAGCACCACGGAGATCGCTGCGAGCTCGTCGAACCGGCTGTCGACGTTCACCACCGCTGCGCCGCGCGGCCCCTGGTGCTGGAGCTTGATGGTCAGGCGCGCGTCCTCGAACGCCTCGTCCGGGGTGCCCTCGATCTCGCGTAGGTGCCACAGCCAGTAGAGCTGCTCGTCGACCGCGAGGTCACGCTCGTCACCGCCCGTGGGCACGTGCGGGACGAACAGCCCGGCGATGATCTGGCGGTAGATGTCACCGACCAGGGGCAGCTCTCCTTGCCCGGGGCCGGCGGACCGGACCAGTTGGCCGACGCCGTCGGCGAGGAGCCCCCGCGCGTGCACGGTCCGGTCCGCCGGGACGTTCGCCACGGCCCCGCCGGGCAGGACCGCACCGCCCGAGAATCCGTTGCGAAACAGGTCGCGGTCGATGGCCTTCGCCGGTGTGGTCTCGACGTACTCCAGGTATCGCTCGCCGAGCGCGACGACGTCGTCGATCTCGTGAAGGAGGTGGTCGCGCAGCGACGGCGTGAAGGAGTCCCTGCCGGCGATGCCCTCGACCTCGCGGCGTGCCGTTGCGGCGTACTTCAGCTGTGCGGCGACCTGCGCGCGCAGCGCTCGCTTCATCTTGACGGCGGTGTCGCCGGGTCCGGCCATCGTGCGTTCGTAGGCCGACGCGAGTCGCAGGGCGTGGGCGTACTGGTCGCTGCTCATGGCGTAGAGGGCGGAGTACACGCGGAGGTTCTCGTCGCGGTCCCAGCGAGTCATCCAGTCGTGCTCGTCGACGAAGCCCTGCGCCCGCTCGGCGACCTCGACCGCGCGCGCGTACGGCGCACTGCCCTCCGCGCCGTCCTCGACGTCCTCCAGCGTCGGGGCCGCACCGAGCGCCCTGACGAACAGCCGCTCGGCCGCTCGCCAGTCCGGCGCCGAGTCGGCGCTCGTCGCCGACGCGGAGAGTGTCGCGGCTCGGTCAAGCTGCCGCTGGTAGCGCCGGAGGTCGCGCAGGTACGCCGCGGCAGCGTCGTCCGCTGTCCGAGGTGCAGCCCCCTGCGCCCAGCACCAGCACCAGCAGCGCGGCCGCGCCCGATCGTCCGTGTTTCATCTGGCTCCCCCTGTGCCGCCCGCCGCCCCGTACGACGAGCCGAGTCAATCACAGCCGTCTGGCGTGCACGGAGCTGCTTCGTCCAGCTCACCCCGGCAAGGGGTGACAGCGGGGGCGACCTTCACGGAGACCGTGAAGTCGTCGCAGCCCAGGCAGTGGAGGCGATTGCAGCGGTGCTCTTCCTCTTCCTCCTTCGCGCGGAGAGGCAAGGCTCCCACAATGCGCCGGAGCCGCCGGGCGAGCGGCAGACGGCGCACGTCAAGGACACGCCCCGGCCAGAACAGAAGCACCGCCACGACAACCAGCCGTGGCGGTGCTTCACCACGCCTCTTGACAGCAGGCGCCTACATATCAGTCGAGGTAGTCGCCGAGAGCCATCATCACGTCAAGACGCCAATCTGGCGGCACCCGATCGATCGTGGCAGCCACATCGTCGGGCCTCGTTGACCACGAGGCGGGAGGGGCCCTCGAGTGGCGGACAGGTGGTGGGTGTCGATCGCGCACTAGTTGGCCGCGCTGGACGAGAACCTCAAGCCACGCGCATGTTGGGCGTAAAACTGTTCGCGCCCACCGCGCGTCCTACCTGCATGCGAACCCAACGTTGTCTGGCGGCCGCTGTTGTCGTCTCGCTGTTGACGTCGTGCGGGAACGCCGTCGACGACGGAGATGAGCTAACGAATCCCTCGGAATCGAGTGGCGGGTCGGCCTCGGAGTCGCCCCCGCCGGACCTGACGCGGTCGGTCGAAACCAGAGCGGCAGATGGTGCAGGTGAGTGCGGCGGTGCCTCAATGTCAGCCCCATGCGTGGATGACCGGTATGACGCGGATGGCGCCTATCACACACGGATGCAGGCGGGTCACGTCTCCCGCCCGTCCGATCTCGCGTTGGAAAGCGTACGGGTCGTAGACCACGAGAACCACGACCGGATCGTGCTGACCTTCGGGGGCGACGGCACGCCCGGCTTCTTGGCGGGCTACGTCAACGAGGCGATCGCCGAGGGGAGCGGCGAGGTAATCGCCCTCGACGGTGACGCCATCCTGCGGCTCGATATCCACGGGACCCCGACACAGGCCTTCGGCACGACTCCTCCCGTGCGCCGTACCCTCGCGGGCGATGTAGTCGACCTGCATGGGGGCGTCGCCTGGGAGGACGTCACTTCGGTCTTCCTCGGGATCGACGGCGGTCGTACGCCGTTCCGAGCATCCGTGCTCACGACACCATCGCGACTGGTCATTGACGTCAAGTGACGTCCGCTCGGCCTGACGGTCGACTTTGAGCAGATCCGCCGATCGGGCTCAACCTCGTCCAGGTTTACCTGCGCGCAGGTCGGCAATCTTCACTGCGTCTCGACACTTGAAACACGTCATCTGAATGTCACCAGCCGTGGCTCAAGCTGCCACCTCGGCGACCTCAGTTCTTGGGGCCACTCTGCGGTGGTGCTTGATCCACGGCGCGCTGCTCGGCAACCCACGAGGCGATCTGCCCCCGGACGTTGAAGCCGAGCTTGATCAGGACGTGCTGGGCATGAGCCTCAGCCGTCCGCACGGAGATGGTGAGCCGGTCAGCGATCTGTCGGTTGGTCAGGCCGTCCGCGATCAGCTCGGCGATCTCGAGCTCACGGGCCGTGAGCACGGCATGGTGCTCCGACGACGCCGCTGTGGTGGGCCGCTCGCCGAGGGCGTAGTTGATGGCGTCATCGACGCTGAAGGCGGCTCCGCGTTCGAAGGCCGTCTCGAAACCTTCGGTGCCGAGCTGCTCCTTGCCGGTCTGGACGCACGCCTCGTGGAAGGGGTACATGTGCTGGTAGGTGGCCAAGGGGCGGCCCATGATCTCCCAGAGCCGGTCGGCGGCACCCAGCAGCGTTGCGGCTCGTTCGTGGTGCTGGAGGGCGGACTCCGCCCAGGCCAGCGACTCCTGCGACCACCCGAGGCCCGTCAGGTCGCGGAGCACTCGCCTGAGGGCGATGCTCTGCTGGATCAGCTCCGCGGCCCGCGGAAGATCCCCTTGGTGCATGACGAACAGGCCGAACGTCCACAACGCGTACGCACGGTGGAAGCTCTCGCCGGCAGGCTCGGTGATCCGGAGAAACTCTTGGTGGCACCAGGTCGCGCGCTCCACGTCACCGAGTAGCGCCACGGCCGACGAGTAGGACAACAACAGGTCGAGGCGGACGGTCAACTCGTGTCCGGGCTCGAGCATGGCGAGCCCCTGCTCGAAAGCGGTGGTCGCGACGGGCAGGTCGCCGCTGTAGAGAGCCACCGACCCCTCCACCCAGCTGGCCATCGCTCTGGTCCCGGGATCGGCGGCCGTGGCCTCGATGGCCCGGGCTGCCAGCAGCCGCTGGGCACCGACGTCGAAGTCGCCGTCGGCCAGCGCCAACGAAGCGTCGGTCAGCAGTGCCCACGCCCGCACCTGAGTCGGAGGGCCTGGCACGTCGAGCGCCCGCGACAGCAAGAGGCGACCCTCGCGAGCGAATCCGCGACCCCACCAGTAGAAGTGGTAGAGCGCCGTCAGGATTCGCATCGCAGACTCCAGCTCACCCGGCTCGGTCAGGCAGTAGTCCACCGCTGCCTGCACGTTGACGTGCTCGCGGTCCAACCGCGTGAACCACTCCACCTGCCGGGAGCTGACCCAGTCGGCGTCGGCCCGCTCGACCATCCGCAGGTAGGCGTCGCGGTGCCGGCGCCGCAGGCGCTCCCGGTCGTCGATCCGGTCGAGCTGCTCGCGGCCGAACTCCCGGATCGTGTCCAGCATCCGGAAGCGGACCACACCGCCATGCCGTTGCGCGACCAGGATCGACTTGTCGCTCAGGTGCGCCAGGATGTCCGAGACGTCGGAGACGTCCAGGCCGTCCCCGGCACAGACCTCCTCCACGGTGTCCAGCTCGAAGCCTCCGGTGAAGACCGACAGGCGCGCCCACAAGAGCTGCTCCCGTTCCGAGCACAGGCCGTGGCTCCACTCGATGCAGGCCCGCAGGGTCCGCTGCCGGTTCGGAGCCTGACTGCGCGGCGAGCTCAGGAGTTCTGAGTGGGCGGACAGGCGTGCCAGCACGTCCTTCTCGGACAAGGCGCGCAACCGCGCGGCGGCGAGCTCGATCGCCAGCGGCAGTCCGTCCAGCCGTCGACAGATCTCGGCGACCGCGACCCGGTTGTGCTCGGTGAGGCCGTAGTCGCTCACCACGGAGGAGGCCCGGTCGACGAAGAGCTCCACGGCGCCGTACTGGAGCAGGTTGCGGCTCTCCGCCCGATCGCCACCGCTCGGCTCGGCCTCGGGCACCCCCAGTGGTGCCACCCGGAAGACGACCTCGCCGGCGATGCCCAGCCACTCGCGACTCGTGGCCAGGATCCGCAGCTGCGGGCACGCGCGCAGCAGCTCGGCGGCGAGCTCCGCGGTCGCGTCGACCACGTGCTCGGAATTGTCGAGCACGAGCAGCAGCTGCCGCGAGGAAAGGTAGTGGGTCAGCATCTGGAGCGGTGCGCGGGCGGACTGCTCCCGCAGGCCGACCGCGACGGCGACTGTGTTCGCAACGAGCGCGGGGTCGCTGACCTGGTCCAGCTCCACTAGGACGATCCCGTCGGGGAAGCTTCGGCGTACGGCGTTGGCGACCTCGAGCGCGAGGCGGGTCTTGCCCACGCCGCCCGGACCGGTCAGCGTCACCAGGCGTGAGGTGGTCGAGAGCAGGCGTCTGACCTCGGCAACGTCGTGCCGACGGCCGACGAAGCTGCTCAGTGCCAGGAACGGGCCGGTGGTCGCGCCCTCTGCGGGTTGCGCCATACCGGTGATCGTAGTCTCGAATCGCGCGACCCGAGGACGAAGCAGCGCGACGAGCGAGGTACGTCTCGCTTCCCCGGCATCCCGGGCACCATGAGAGGGTTCCGGGCAGACCGAGTGCCGTGACATGGGGCGCCTGTGGTGAGGGATCGGGGGAGCGATGGCGAAGGACCGAGCGCCCCGAGTCCGCTTGCAGGACGTGGCCGAACGCGCGGAGGTTTCCCAGACAACGGTCTCGTTCGTCCTCAATGAGCGGCCCGGCTCCCGCATCTCCGTGGAGACCCGTGATCGTGTCCTGCGCGTGGCTCGCGAGATGGGCTACCGCCCCAACCCCCTGGCGCGCAGCCTGCGGACCCAGGTCACGCGCACGATCGGCTTGATCTCCGACCAGATCGTCACCGACAACTACGGCGGCGACCTCATCCGGGGATCACTGGTGAGCGCCCTCCAGCACGACCACCTGCTGATCGTGGTCGAGTCCCAGGACGATCCGGAGGTGGAGCGGCACCTCGTCGAGGACCTGCTCGCTCGCCAGGTGGACGGCATCATCGTCGCCACGATCACGAGTGACCGCGTCCGTCTTCCCGAGGCCCTCACGGACGGGCGGACGGTGCTTCTCAACTGCACGTCGTCTCAGGCGTTGCCCACCATCCTCGCCGACGAGTTCTCCGGGGGCCGCGACGCAGCGAACTTCCTGCTCCGAGCCGGCCACCGACGGGGCATCTTCCTGATCGGCGAGACCCCGGATGCGTTGCGCCCCGCCCGGGAGAGGCGCCGGGGAGTGGTGGCGGCTCTGGCCGAGGCGGGTGTCGAGCTCGAAGGCTCGATCGACTGCACGTGGTGGCCGGAGTCGGCATACGACGCCCTCGGCACCCTGCT
>JBDSPC010000224.1:0-3980 GCA_039914485.1 Nocardioides sp. | reverse complement strand
ACGCCGCCTCGCTGGACGGGGAACGGGCCGAGACCTTCGAGCGGATCAAGGTCGAGGGCATCGTCGAGTCCGGGCTCGGGATCGTGGTCGGCTACGACCCGACGCGCGGGGGACCGAACGTGCTCGGCCGGCACGCGATCGCGGATGCGGGGCTCTACTCCGTCGTCTGCGCGATCCAGAACCTCTGGCTGGCCGCGACCGCCGAAGGGCTCGGCGTCGGGTGGGTCAGCTTCTACCGCGAGGAGTTCCTGCGCGACCTGGTCGGCTTCCCGGCGCACGTCCGTCCGGTCGCGTGGCTGTGCGTCGGAACGGTCTCGGCGTTGCCGGAGGTGCCGGATCTGGAACGGTTCGGGTGGCGGCACCGCTCGCCGCTCGCTGAGGTGCTGCACGAGGAGCGCTATCAGGAGCGGTGGTAGGCCCACTGGGTGACGGTGCGAGCGGGCGTCCAGCCGGTGAAGGTGCCGACCGGGGCGGCGGTCTCGACCGCGATCCGGGTCAGCTCACCGCCGTACGAGTTGTAGGCCTGCGCGAGGACCTGCTCGGTCTCGAGGGTGACGCCGTGGACGACGAGGCGTCCGCCGATCTTCAGAGCCCCGAGGCAGGTCTCCAGGACTCCCGGGGCGGTCGCGCCGCCGCCGATGAAGATCGCGTCGGGAGCCGGCAGGTCGGACAGCGCGTCGGGTGCGCGCCCGGTCACGACGATCAGGCCCGGTACGCCGAGGCGCGACGCGTTCTGGGCGATGCGGGCCGCGCGGTCGGGGTTGCCCTCGATCGCGGTGGCGCGACAGGTCGGGTGCGCGCGCATCCACTCGATCCCGATCGAGCCGGCGCCTGCGCCGACGTCCCACAGGTGCCCGCCGGGCGTGGGCGCGAGCCGGGCCAGGGCGGAGGCGCGCAGGTCGCGCTTGGTGAGCTGGCCGTCGTGCTCGAAGGCGTCGTCGGGGAGGCCCGCGGTCCAACCGAGCAGGGGAGGCCCGACCAGCTCGAGCGCGAGGACGTGCAGGCGAGGGGAGTCGCGTGACCAGCTCTTCGCAACGCCGGTCAGCTGGGTCTCCGCGCTGGAGCCGAGGTCGCCGAGGACGTGCAGGGTGCTGGCGCCGTACCCGGCCGCGGTCAGGAGGCCGGCGACCTGGGCGGGCGTCTGCTCGTCCGAGGAGAGCACGAGGACGCGCCGCCCCGGGGCGAGCTCGCGCAGCACCAGGGCCGGGTCGCGGCCGACGAGGGTGACGACGGCGCACGACTCGGCGGGCCAGCCGAGTCGGGCCCGGGCCAGGGCGATCGACGAGACGGCGGGGTGGATGACGACACGGTCGGCGCCCAGCAGCTCGATCAGGGTCGTGCCGATGCCCGACACGAGCGGATCGCCGGAGGCGAGGGCGACCACGGGCCCGTCACCGAGCGTTTCCAGGAGTGCCGGCAGACCGGCGCGCAGCGGCGACGGCCACGGGAGTCGATGCTGGGTGTCGACGTCAGGGAGCAGCTCGAGATGACGCTCGCCGCCGAGCACGACGGCTGCCTCCAGCACCAGATCCCGCAGGGGCTCAGGGATCCCCGACCAGCCGTCGGCACCGATCCCGACGACCGTGACGGTCGGCGGGGATGGACGGGGGGAGTGCGACACGAGGCCGCACGCTATCGTCACCGCAGGCACGAGGTGCCCTGACGGTCTGCTCATCGGAAACGGTGAGCCTCGGCCGGAGGGGAGAATCTGGGAAGCCGGTGAAAGTCCGGCACAGGCCCGCTGCGGTGAATCAGGCCCTTCGCGAGAAGGGACCCGACAAGTCCGAAGACCGGCCTCGCGTCCGACCATTTTCAATGGCGAAGCGAGCGGAGCCTCACATGCCTTTGCAGTACCCATTTTCTGCCGTCCTCGGCTGCGAGGCCGAGGACCTCGACGACATGGGCCTGGCCCTCGTCCTCACCACGATCGCTCCGGAGATCGGTGGCGTGCTGGTGCGCGGCGAGAAGGGCACGGCCAAGTCCACGACCGTCCGCGCATTGGCGGCCGTGCTGCCGCCGGTCGACGTCTACGCCGAGGACCGGTTCTCGATCGACCCGTCCGATCCCTCCGCGGCCTCCCCGGACGGACCGTTCGCGGCCGACGCGTCGGTGGAGACCAGGCCGGTCCGTCTCGTCGAGCTGCCCGTCGGTGCCACCGAGGACCGCGTGCTCGGTTCGCTGCACCTCGAGCGGGCGCTCTCGCAGGGCAAGGTCGAGTACGAACCCGGCCTCCTCGCCCGCGCCCACCGCGGGATCCTCTACGTCGACGAGGTCAACCTGCTCCACGACCACCTCGTCGACCTGCTGCTCGACGCCGCCGCGATGGGCCGGGTCACGATCGAGCGCGACGGCGTCTCCGTCGAGCACGCGGCGCGCTTCGTGCTGATCGGCACCATGAACCCCGAGGAGGGCGAGCTCCGCCCGCAGCTCCTCGACCGCTTCGGGCTGACCGTCGAGGTCGCTGCGCCGCGCGAGCCTGCGCTGCGCGCCGAGGTCGTACGGCGACGGATGGCCTTCGACGTCGACGCGCCCACCTTCACCGACCGCTACCGTTCCCTCGACCGGGCCCTCACCCAGCGCATCTCGGACGCACGCGATCACCTGCCGAAGGTGAGGCTGACCGACATCGCGCTGCTGAAGATCGCGGAGATCTGCGCGGCCTTCGAGGTCGACGGCCTGCGCGCCGACATCGTCACCGCCCGGACCGCCGTCGCGCACGCAGCCTGGCAGGGTCGCGACGAGGTCACCCGCGCCGACATCCGCCGCGCAGCGCTGCTGTCGCTCCCGCACCGCCGGCGCCGCAACCCGTTCGACGCCCCGGGCCTCGACGAGGACCTGCTCGACCAGCTGTTGGGTGACGACGAGCTGCCGCCGGAGCCGCCGGAGGGGCCGAGCGACCCTGAGTTCGATGAGTCCGATCTTGGACCTGAGTCCTCAGAAGACTCAGGTCCCAGCGACCCGCCTCTTGGACCTGAGTCTCGGGAAGACTCAGGTCCAAGCGCCGGCACGACGGTCGCCGCGGAGGCTGCCTATCGGCCCAGGCTCCTCACCGTGGACGGGCTCGGCGAGGGGGCGGCCGGGCGGCGCAGCCGGGCGCTCTCCCGCAGCGGGCGTCGGGTGGGTGCGACCCGCGGCGACTCCGGCTCGCTGCATCTCGTCGAGACGCTGATGGCCGCCGCCGGGCAGCAGCCGTTGCGTGAGCGCACCACGAGCCGGGTCGAGCTGCGTGCCGAGGATCTCCGCGTCGCCGTACGCGAAGGACGCGAGGCCAACCTGGTGCTCTTCTGCGTCGACGCGTCCGGTTCGATGGCGGCCCGCAAGCGGATGACCCAGGTCAAGACCGCGGTCCTGTCGCTGCTCATGGACGCCTACCGCCGCCGCGACAAGGTCGGGCTGATCACCTTCCGCGGCGCCGAGGCCGAGCTGGTGCTGCCGCCGACGCACTCGGTCGAGATCGCGGCGAGGCGCCTGGACGAGCTGCCGGCCGGAGGGCGTACGCCGCTGGCGACCGGGCTCCTCGAAGCCGCCACCGTCCTGCAGCGGGAGCGGTTGCGGGACCCACGGTTACGTCCCTTGCTCGTGGTGGTGACGGACGGCCGCGCGACCGACGGGGCCGACGCGGTGGCGCGCTCCATCAAGGCTGCGGAGTACGTCGCCGGCCTCCGCGTCACGACGGTCGTGATCGACGGAGAGGGTGGGCCGTTGCGGCTCGGGCTCGCCGTCCGGTTGGCGGAGGTGCTCGGTGCCGAGCACCTCCCGGTCGCCGAGGTGACCGCTGAGGCATTGACCGGCTCGGTGCGAAGAGGAGTCGCCTGATGCCGCAGGGTCAGCCGATCGCCGTACCGGACGACGGGCTCACCACCCGGCAGCGGCGCAACCGCCCGCTGGTGATGGTGCACACCGGCGACGGCAAGGGGAAGTCGACCGCTGCCTTCGGGATCGGCCTGCGTGGCTGGAACCAGGGTTGGCGGATCGGGGTG
>JBDSPC010000163.1:0-8481 GCA_039914485.1 Nocardioides sp. | reverse complement strand
GCTGACGAGCGATGAGCTCGGCTCGAGCGCGCAGCGAGAGCGCCGCGAACGGATCCTCGACGCGACCATCGCGCTCGCATCGCACGGCGGCTTCGACGCCGTACAGATGCGCGCTGTCGCCGAGCAGGCCGACGTCGCCCTCGGCACGCTGTATCGCTACTTCCCCTCCAAGATCCACCTGCTCGTCACCGCGCTGGCGCGTGAGTTCGAGCGCGCCGAGAAGGTGCTGTCGACCAAGGCCATCCCCGGCGACACGTCCGCGGACCGGGTGATCACCGTGCTTCGCCGTACGACCCGAGGGCTGCAGGGCGACCCGCACCTGACCGATGCACTGACTCGGGCGTTCATGTTCGCCGACAAGTCGGCTGCCCAGGAGATCCACGCCGTCGGCATGCTGCTGACGCGCATGCTGACGAAGGCCATGCACCCCGGCATCGACGAGGTCAGCGACGACGACATCGCCATCGCCCGCGTCATCGGCGACGTGTGGCTCTCCGCGCTGGTGGCGTGGGTGACCGGTCGCAGCACCGCCGAGGAGACCGCGGCTCACATGGAGCGCGCGGTCCGCCTCATCCTGCGTTAACCGCCGAACGCGTGGGTCGCGGTGACGCCACCGTCGACCGCGATCTCGGCGCCGGTGATGTAGCTGCTCTCGTCACTGGCCAGGAAGACGTAGGTCGGGGCGATGTCGGCAGGCGTCCCCACCCGCCGCATCGGCACCTTGGAGGCGCCGTACTCCATCGCGGCGGCCCCGCCCTGCTCCTGGGTCATCGGGGTGTCGATCATCCCCGGGTGCACCGAGTTGACCCGGATCTTGCGACGCGCGAGCTCGTGGCTGGCGGCCTTGGTCATGCCCCGGATCGCCCACTTGGAGCCGCAGTAGGCGACCAATGAGCCCATCCCGCCCAAGCCTTCGACGGACGAGGCGTTGATGATCGAGCCCCCGCCGTTCTTCTTCATCGTCGGCGTCACGGCCTGCATGCCCAGGAAACAGCCCTGCATGTTGACGCCCCAGACGAGCTGGGCCTCGGCCAGCGGCATCTTGTCGACGTCCCCGAAGCGCAGGATGCCGGCGTTGTTGACGAGCACGTCGACCGGGCCGAAGCGTTCGTCGGTGTCGGCGACCAGCGCCTCCCACGACGCCGGGTCGGACACGTCGTGTCGCGTGAAGTGGGCCCGGTCCCCCAGCTCGTCGGCCAGCGCCTGGCCGCCGGCCTCGTTGATGTCGGCGATCGCCACCGACGCCCCCTCGGCGACGAAGGCGCGCACGATGGCCTCGCCCTGCCCCTGGGCTCCCCCGGTCACGATGGCGACCTTGCCGTCCAGACGACTCATCACTTCACCCTTCAGATCTTCAGCTGCATGACGGAGTCGGCGGCGAAGCCGACGGATGGGTCCCGGTCGGCGAAGTAGCCGCCGAGCTGGGTCTCGAGATCGGCCTGGGTCCAGGTCGCATCGACCGCGTCGAACCGCTGCTCGACGACCGGCGCGGCCAGGAGCGCCACCATCGCGCCGTACACCACGAAGACCTGGCCGGTGATGCGCTCGGCGGCCGGCGAGGCGAGGTAGGCGACGAACGGTGCGACGTGATCCGGCGAGTAGGGGTCGACCTCGAGGCCGGACGTGTCCTCGCCGAAGACCGCCTCGGTCATGGCCGTGCGGGCGCGCGGGCAGATGGCGTTGGCTCTCACGCCGATCCGGCCCAGGCCGCGGGCGGCCGAGAGGGTCAGCGCGGTGATGCCGGCCTTGGCGGCGGCGTAGTTGGCCTGCCCCGGCGACCCGGACAGGAACGCTTCCGAGGCGGTGTTGACGATCCGGCCGTAGACCTGGCCGTCGGTCTCCTTGGACAGGGTCCGCCAGTGGGCGGCAGCGTTGCGGGTCAGCAGGAAGTGCCCCCGCAGGTGCACCTTGAGGACGAGGTCCCACTCCTCGTCGCTGAGATTGAAGAGCATCCTGTCGCGGGTGATGCCGGCGTTGTTGACCACGATGTCGAGGGAGCCGAACTCGTCGAGCGCGGTCGCCACCATCGCGTCGGCGGTGCTGCGCTCCCCCACGTCGCCGGTGACGATGCGCACCTCGACCCCGCGGGACCTGATCTCCTCCGCGGCCTCGTCGGCGGCGTCGGGCAGGTCGTTGAGGACGATCCGGGCGCCCTGGTCGGCGAGGGCGAGCGCTTCGGCGCGGCCGAGTCCGGCGCCGGCGCCCGTGACGACGGCGACCTTTCCGTCAAGACTCATGCCAGCGTGATCGCTGTCCTGGGACAGGACGCCACCGCTCGGCGCACGGACTCGAGGTCCTCGGGACCGATGTCTTCCTTCTTCAGCTGGAGATAGTCGTCGTCGTCCAGCTCGAACACGTCGGGCGCCAGTGCTTCGCACATGGCGTTGGACTCGCAGAGGTCGAAGTCGACCGTGACCTTCATCGTGTGTTCCTCATCCTTCGCTGGAGTGGCCGGGGAAGACGTGGGCGGTCGGGTCGATCGCCACGGCTGCGTTGTTGACGGCGGTCGCGGCCTCGCCGAAGCCGACGGCGATCAGCCGGACCTTGCCGGGATATTCGGTGATGTCGCCGGCAGCGAAGACGCGATCGAGGTTGGTCTTCATCGCGGAGTCGACGACGACGTGCCGCTTGTCGGTGGTGATGCCCCAGGTCTGGAGCGCGCCGAGGTCGGCGATGAAGCCGAGCGCGGCGACGACCGCCTGCGCCGGCCGCACGATCGGGTCCTGCCCGTCGACGAGGATCTCGACCTCCTCGACACAGGTGTCGCCGCGCAGGGCGGTGACCTGCGCCTTCGTGATGATCTCGACCGACGACTCGCGGACGGCAGCCACGGTGCGCTCGTGCGCGCGGAACGCATCGCGGCGGTGCACCAGCGTCACCGACTTAGCCATCGGCTCGAGGTGCTGCGCCCAGTCGAAGGCGCTGTCACCGCCGCCGACGATCACGACGTCCTTGCCGTGGTACGGCGCAAAGCTGGGCACGAAGAATTCGAGCCCGCGCCCCACCCAGCCGTCACCGGCGGGCAGCGCACGCGGGCTGAACTTGCCGATGCCGGCCGTGATCAGCACGGCGCCGGCCTCGATCAGGGTGCCGTCGTCGAGCCCGACCACGACCCGCTCACCCTCGTGCGTGAGCGTCATGGCGGTGCGGTCGAGGAAGTACTCCGGCTTGGCGGTGTCGGCCTGTGCCACCAGCCCGGCCACGAGGTCGCGACCCTTCACGGTCGGGAAGCCGGCGACGTCGAGGATCGCCTTCTCTGGATACATCGCGGTGATCTGGCCACCGAGCTCCGGCAGCGAGTCGACCACCGCCATGGAGAGGCCACGAAAGCCTGCGTAGTAGGCCGAGAAGAGCCCAGTCGGGCCCGCGCCGATGATGAGCAGATCAACCTGCGGCACGACCATCTCCCTCGTTGTTAGAACACGTTCTACCTTAGCCGAGCGCGTTGACTCCCGCTATCGCCCAGTCACCATCGTCGCGGACCAGGTCGACGACGAGCCGGTTGCGGACCAGCTGATTCGCCTTGGTCTTCGCCGACGACGTCTCCTGGTTGATGAAGACGAGCACCTGCGCCTTCTCCTCGGTGGCCGAGATGATGGCCGACGAGACGGCGGTCGCCTCCTGGGAGATCTTGTTCTTCTCCGTGTTGGCCCGCACCTGCTCCATGGCCGAGTCGTACTCCTCCCGGAACACCGGCGTCAACCGTGCCGCCGCGACCTCGAGGTCCTGGTCGAAGGTGTCGTGGTGGTAGGTGAGCACCCGCTGGCTCAGGTCGGCGGCGGCCACGAGCACGCCGGTGCGGGCATCCTCGTCGGTGATCTGGCCGCTCTGCGGCGCTGCCCCCTGCGGCGGGTTGAGCTCGTCGTACACCGTGAAGCCGGTGAAGACGGCGAGCCCGACGACGACCGCCGTGAGCAGTGCGGCCAGCCAGGCGCTGCCGAGCAGGCCGCTCTTCCGGGCCGCCGTCGGCTCCGGCGCAGGCGTCTCCTCCACCGGCTCCGGCTCCTCCGATTGCGGGAGGTCGGATCCGCAGTAGCGGCACTTGATCGCCGCGGCCTTGATCGTCTCGGCGCAGAAGGGGCAGGCGCGCTCGTCTGATTTCATCGCCGTCACCCCACGAACTGCAGTCCGGAGGTGAGCCAGCGCCCACCCTCCATCACCATGTCGAGCTGGATCCGCCAGGGGACGGTCTTGGTCTCACCCTTGGTCGCCTTGCTGGTGACCTGGGTGTTGGCGGCGACGAAGACGGTCGCCGTCGAGGTGTCGATGTCGCTGATCCCGACCTCGAGCACGCTCGGCACGGCCGTGGACTCCTGCTCGCGCGCCGACTCCAAGATGTTGTCGAGCTCCGCTTCGTACTGCTCCTTGAAGTCGCCGGTCGCGCCGTCCAGGACCGCCTGCGCCTGTGCGTCGACGTTCTCGTGGTCGACCCCGAGGAAGGCCTGGACCTGGGCGGTGGCGGCGCGGCTCACGTCGACGTACAGCTGGCTCTTCTTCTCCGCCTCGGTCTGGCCGGGCAGCGCCTCGCTGCCGCGGGTGAGGAGGACGGCCAGGATCGCGCCCAGAGCGAGCCCGAGGACGAGCAGGACGAGGTTGAAGCGGCGCAGGTTCATCAGTTCGCCCCCGTCAGAGCGTCGATCGTCCTCTGTTCAACCATTTTGGGCGCGGGTGCGTACTTCATGCCACGCATATTGACAGGCGCACCGCTGCGACACTCCGCAGGGAAGAACTCCACGAAGGATGTCTCATTGGGTGAGCGTCGCTGGGAGACCGGCAGATAGCCGTCGGTGCACGGTGGCGGGTCCTGGTTGAGGTTGAGGTTGACCCGACCGTACTTCTGTCCGTCGAGATCCGCCAGCGCCGTCGGACCGGCCGCCAGCAGCCGCGGGAAGGTCACCAGCAGCTGCTCCAGACCGTCGCGTCGCTCCGCCAGCACACGGGTCACCTGGATGGTGTTGACCAGGAACTGCGGCAGCACGACGCGCAGGTCCTCGACCAGCGCCTGCACCTCGTTGGCCGTCGCCGGGGCGTCGGTCAGCACCGTGCGCACGTCCTTGTCGGAGGCGGCGAGCGTGTCGGTGAGCAGCGCCAGGTCGCGGGCGAAGGAGCGGATGTTCTCCTTGTTGGCCGCCTGTGTCTCCAGCACCGGCTGGGCCGCGTCGAGCAGCTGGATCGTGGCGTCCTGGTTGGCGCGGGCGTCGAGGATGAAGGCCTGCCCGTTGTCGACGATCGAGCGCAGCGGCGTCGCGTTGTCGCGGAACATGTCGCCCAGCTCGTCCACGACGATGCCGAGGTTCTCCTTGTCGACGGACCCGATCAGTGAGCTGAGGTGCCGCAGCAGGACGTCCTCGCCGATCGGCAGCGAGCCGGCGTCACCGGTGAGGCGGTCGCCGTCCTGCACGAAAGGTCCCTCCGTGGCGGGGGGCTCGAAGTCGAGGTACTGCTCCCCCACCGCCGACAGGTTGTGGACGTACATCGGCGAGTTGACCGGCAGCCGCGTCTCGTCGTCGAGCGCGAGGTCAACGTTGAGGCCGGCGCCGGTCACCGTCATGTCGGAGACCTTGCCGATCTTGACGCCGCGGTAGGTGACCTCCGAGCCGACGAACAGTCCGCCGGAGGTCGGCAGCGTCACGTGCGCCTCGATGCCCCGACCGAGGACACGGTCGACCAGCCCGAGGTAGCTGCTGGACACGTAGAGGATCCCGATCGCGCTGGTCACGATGAAGGCGATCAGCCGGATGCGTACGCCGCGGGTCACCGGACACTCCTCACGACGGCCGGCACCCGGGCCAGCGTGGCCGGGCGGCACAGCGGCAGGCCGGGCGCACCGGCGCACAGCTGGTCGAGCGCGGTGTCGGTCTGCGTGCACACCGGCGCCAGTGGGGTGGTCAGGCACAGCTGCTGGACGTCGTCCAGCGTGGAGGGGATCAGGCCGCCCTCGGAGACCGGGGTCAGCTTGATCTGCATCAGGAAGGCCACGTTGGCGTAGTCGCCCTTGATCACGTCGGCCGCCTCGAGCGGGAAGGGATAGCTCGCCAGCGACACCAGCCCCGGCACGAGGTTGTCGTCCGCATCGGCCAGCTTGCGCAGCACCGGCTCGAGGTGGCGCAGCTGAGCGACCAGGTTGTCCTTGGTGGCGTTGATGACGCGGGTGCCGACGACGCCGAGTTCGTCCAGCTCGGTGAGCATGCGCACCAGGGCATCGTGCTGTTCGTTGAGCACGGCGAGCGCCGGACCCATCGAGTCGAGCGCGTCGGCGATCACCTGCTTCTCGTCGACCAGGGTCTTGCTCAGCTCGTTGACCGAGTCGAAGGCCGCGATCAGGTCGCCCTTCTGGCCGTTCAGGGCGGTCATCAGGGTCTCGACCTGGCTCAGGACGTCGCGGAGCTCGTCGGAGCGGCCGTTCATCATCGCGTTCAGCTCCTGGCTGATCGTCTTGATCTGCGCCACACCGCCGCCGCTGAGCAGGAACGACAGCGCTCCGAGCACCTCCTCGACCTCAGGGTTGCGGCCCGTCTGGGCGAGCGGGAGGTGGTCGCCGTCGGACAGCTTCCGGGTGTCCGCAGCCGGGACGACGCCCTGGTCCGGTTCCACGAGCGCGATGTACTTCTCCCCCAGCAGGCTGGTCTGGCGCACCTCGGCGATCACGGAGCCCGGGAGCACGACGTCCTTGCGCACTCGCATCGTCACCTCGGCGTGCCAGCCGGCGCGCTCGACCTCGAGGACCTGGCCGACCGGCACGTCGTCGACCATCACGGGCGTGCGCGGCACGACGTTGAGGACGTCGCTGAAGTCGGCGGTGATCTGGAAGCCGTCCTCCTCCGCCACGGTGTGGGGGCCACCGGGCAGCGGCAGGTCCTCGGCGCCGTCGAACTTGCAGCCGGTCGCGAGGACGAGCAGTGCCAGCAGCAGGGTGACGAGGCGCATCATCACTGGCCACCGCCGATCAGGGCGCCGATGTCGCCGGTCGGGGCCATCGGCGCCGTGGCGGGCCGGCCGCTCGTGCCGCCGCCGCCCTTCGCCGTACCGAGCACCGGAGCCAGGACGTCGGTGAGCAGCTGGCAGACCTCGCCGGGCTGCTTGATGGCCGCGTTGTTCTTGAGGGTGTCGCAGAGGAACTTGGTCGGGTCCTCGAGCGCGGGCGTGACGTTGACTCGCGAGCCGAACGTGCCGGTGACGGGGTCGAAGGCGATGGCGAGGTTGCCCATCGCGAGCGGACCCTTCTGCGCCACGAGTGCGAGCGCGTCCTTCTCCTTCTCGACCGTGCCGAGCACGGAGCCGAGGAGCTCGATGTCCTTGGCCAGCTTGCCGCGGTTCTCCTTGACGAAGCCGCGGACGGTACCGAGCACCCGGGCCAGGGCCGCGAGCACCTTGCGCAGCTCGGCCCGCTCGCCCGCGAGCTGGGAGGAGACACCGGCGAGGTTGCCGATGAAGCGGTTGACCAGCTCGTCGTTGGCGGCCAGCGTCTCGCTGAGCGAGGCCAGCGAGCGGACGTTCTCGAAGAGCGGGCCTCGGTTGTCGCTGAAGGTCTCCACGGCGGCCGAGAGGTTGCGGATCGCCTCTCCGCCGAGCGCGCCGTTGCCCTCGAGCGCCTTCGCGCCCGCGGTGATGACGTTGTTGAGCGGCCCCGACTGCTCGCCCGGCTCCGGACCCAGCGCGAGGGAGACGTCGTCGAGCGCCTTGTACATCCGGTCCAGCTCGATGGGGGTGTTGGTCCGCTCGAGCGGGATGTCGGCGCCGTCCTCGAGGGCGGGCTCGCCGTCGACGTACACGGGGAAGACCTGGACGAAGCGGTCGGCGACGAGGGTGGGCGTGACGACGGCGGCCTCGGCCTCGGCGGGCAGCGTGTAGCGGGAGTCGTAGGTGACGTCGAGGCGCACGGAGTTGCCCTCGGGCACGACGGCGTCGACCTGGCCGATCTTGACGCCCATCACGCGCAGCTCGGAGCCGGGGTAGATCGCGACCGTGCGGGAGAAGTGCAGCGACGCGGTGCGGGTGTCCTGGCTGGGCAGGAACGAGATGACGGCCGCGGCCAGCAGGAGCAGGGCGAGGCCGATCCCGAGGGCCTTGGGGGTGACGCGCTCGAACATGTCAGGTCACCTCGGTCCCGGGACGAACTCGCCGGAGAAGACGCCGGTGATGTTGGGGAGGTAGGCGTCGAACCACGGGCCGGTGCCGACGATGTTGCCGAGGATGTTCACGTAGGGGCCGTAGTTGTGGAGCAGCGTCTGCAGCTTGTCCTCCCGGGCCTTGAGGAAGCTGAGCACGTCGTCGAGCTGGTCGAGCGTCGGTCGGAGCTGTTCACGGTTGTCCTCGACCACGCCCTCGAGGTCGTCGGCGAGCTCGCGGACGTGGACCAGCAGGTCGTGGATGGCCTGCTTGCGCTTGCGCAGCTCGGCGAAGACCAGGTCGGCGTTCTCCATCAGCTGGACGAGATCGCCCTTGCGCTCGTCGAGCAGGCTGGTGACGCGCGCCGAGCTC
>JBDSPC010000161.1:0-11665 GCA_039914485.1 Nocardioides sp. | reverse complement strand
GCGCCGCCTTCATCGAGATCATGATCGCGTCGTCGATGGCCGGCACGGTGATCACAGCGGTCAACTGGCGGCTTGCGGCATCTGAGGTGCGTGAGCTCGTCGAGCACTCCACCGCCGAGCTGGCCTTCGTCGAGCACGAGTTCGCCGACCTGTGGGCCGAGGCGGTCTCGTCGTCGACCGTGCCGACCGTGCCGACCGTGCCGATCGGTGGCGGTGGGCCGGACGACTACGAGCACTGGCTCGCCGAGCACGGACCGGCTGATCGGGTTGCTTCGTCGGCGCTCGACGACATCGCTGTGCAGATGTACACGTCCGGCACCTCGGGGCTGCCCAAGGGTGCGCTGTTCAGCCACGCTGCGCTCCAGGGAGTCGACGTCGGCGCGGACGCAATGGGTATCACCGTCGACGCCACGGTGCTGGTCGTCATCCCGATCTTCCACGCGGGCGGGGCCGGTGCCGCCGCGATCGCCCTGCGCGCCGGAGCCCACCTGGTGGTGTCTGCGGACACGTCGGCCGATGCCCTCGCGGCGGCGGTCGAGCGCCACGGCATCACCTCGATGACGCTGGTGCCGACGCTGTTGAACGAGCTGCTCGCGAGTCCGTCGGCGATGGCCCGCGACCTGAGCAGCCTCCAGGTCATCTCATACTGCGGATCACCCATCACGCCGGCACTGCTCGCGCGGTGCCTCGATGGCTTCAAGTGTGGTCTGGTGCAGCTCTACGGCCTGACCGAGGTCAACGGCGTCACGGTGCTGGCGGTCGAGGACCATCTCGACACCGAGCACCCCGAAAGACTGCGATCAGCCGGACAGGCGCTTCCGGGAGTCGTGTTGCGGATCGTCGACCCGCTGACGGGTGCCGACGTCCCCCCGGGCGAGACCGGTGAGATCTGGGTGAAGGCGCCCACGGTCATGAGCGGCTACTTCCTCGCGCCCGACCGTACGGCCGAGGCTTTCACCGCCGACGGCTTCCTGCGCACGGGTGACGGCGGCTACGTCCTCGACGGCTACCTCTACCTGCGCGACCGCATCAAGGACATGGTCATCACAGGGGGTGAGAACGTGTACCCGGTCGAAGTCGAGAAGGTACTCGTGGCGTGCCCTGGCGTCGCCGACGTTGCCGTGGTCGGTGTGCCGTCCGAGCGGTGGGGTGAGACCGTGAAGGCCTACGTCGTTCCGACCGAGGACGGTGCGACGACCAGCGAGGCCGTGGTGCAGTTCGCTCGCCAGCACCTGGCTGGCTACAAGTGCCCCACCTCGGTCGAGCTCGTGAGCTCGCTGCCGAGGAACGCCTCCGGCAAGCTGCTCAAGCGCATCGTGCGCGAACCGGCGTGGATCGATGCGCACCGCGTGCAGGGACCGCCGACGGCGTGAACGAGGCCCGGCCGCCCCGTGTTCGGGGCGCCGGGCCCGTACTGCCGGGCCTCGCGGACGTCAGCCAGCGTTGGTCGCGGCGTCGACCGTTGCCGCGTCGTCGGCAGGGGCCAGCTCGAGGCGCCGGCCGGACCAGGGCAGGCCGAGAGGATCCTTCTCCTCGGGGGGCAGCACCTCACCCGTCACGAGCTCGTTCCACCGCCGCCACCAGGTGCGCATCTGCATCTCGTCCTGACCGGTGTTGAACGAGTTGGACATGCCGCGCGACATGTCGGACCAGCCCAGCTCTCGGTACGCGGCGAAGCCCTGCTGCGCGCTCTCGAGGGCCTCGACGTCATCGGGGGATGCCAGGCCGCCGGGACCCCAGAAGGTCAGGAAGTTGTCGAGCCGCTGCGCGCGTAGGCCTGCTCCCTCCTCTGGCGGCACGATGTGCCAAGCGGTCACCTCCATGTAGTCCGGGGTGATGGGGTCGATCTTGCGGATGACGACTCCCATGACGAGGTCGATGATGATCAGGTTGGGGAAGATCACCAGATTGCGGCTACCGCGAACACGCGTCGCCCACTCGTCGCCGTGCTTCTCGGCGATGGCCGCGTACCGCGCCTTGCGCTCGGCCTGGCCCTCGGCCGACAGCGGGCGCCCCAGGAGCTCCTCGGTGCCCGGGGGTGCTGCGACGACGGCGTGACCGTTGCCGAGCGCGATGCCACGCTCCTTGCCGACCAGCGAGATGTCGAGCTTCTCGCGGGCTGCCGTGACCATCTCGAAGTAGCGCTGGTGGGTCGACATCGCGTGGTAGCCGTCGACGCTGTTCTCGACGAGCAGCTTCCAGTTGGCCTTGACGGAGTACTCGTGCGTTCCCTCGATGACCTCCATGCCCATCTCGGACTGGTCGGCGATCAGATCGATGTACTCCTTGGCGCCGGCCAGGTAGGTCTCGAGATCCACGATCTCGGGATCGAAGCTCGCGAACACGAAACCGCGATACGACGACAGGCGCGGCGGCTTGGCCAGCCCCGGGCGTTCGAAGTTCTCGCCGTAGGCCTGGTCGCCGGGCATCGACACCTGCTCGCCGGCGATGTTGAATGTCCAGCCGTGGTAGAAGCACGTCATGAAGCGGGCGTTGCCCTCGGGCTCGCGGCAGATCATCGCCCCGCGGTGCGGGCACGAGTTGAGCCACACGCGGATCTCGCCCTTGGCGTCGCGAGCGAAGATGATGGGCCTTCCGGCCAGTTTGCGCGTCTTGAAGCTGTTGGGCTTCTTGAGCTCGGACTCGTGACCGACGTAGAGCCAGCACTTGTCGAAGATCTTCTTCTGCTCCTGCATCAGGACAGCGGAGTCGATCATGGTCTCGCGGTTCACCTTGAACTGCGGCATCTCGCGGTCGTCGAGAACGTAGTCGGACATGTCACGTCTTCCTGTTGATGGATCAGGGATGGTGCGGGGCGCAACCCGCGGGGCCGTGGTGGTCGGAGGTCAAGAGGTCGCCCGCCGCTCGTGCCAGGCGATCGCGAGGGGCGTCAGCCGTGGCTGCACCCGCAGGTTGAGCCACTCGATCGTGCGCTGCCAGTAGTCGTACGACGCGGCGATCTCGATCGACTCGCTGGACGCCCGGTAGAAGTCGCCGCCGACGCCCGGGTAGCGCACGAGCTGGGTGTAGGCGGGGGAGTCGAGGCGCAGCGCGGCGGCGAGCTCGTCGCAGGCCGTCGCGGGAACCGCACGATCGTCCTCGCCGAGCATCCCCAGCCACGGCGTTCGGACCGCCGGTGCGAGCGCGCCGATGGCGGGCGACAGGTGCTCGTCGCCCGCGGTCATGGCGGTCGGCGAGACGCTGACGGTCGCGCCGAGGCCGTAGCGCGCGCTCGCGAGCAGCGCGAGGCGTCCGCCGAGACCGTAGCCGATGAGTCCGACCTGCTCGCCCTGCCAGTCGCGCCGGCGAAGGTGGGTCAGCAAGGTGCCCACGACGTCGACGAGCTGCTCGTCGGTGCCGTTGATCGCGTCGAGGTCTGCGGCGACACCCTCGTAGCCGTGGGCCGCGAGGTCGTTGAGGTGCTGCGCGGAGTCGGCCTCGAAGTCGCCCCCCGAGCACAGCAGAAGCGCCGCTCCGCGGGGAATCCCGCCCAGGTCGAGCTGAGCGATGGGAACACGTCCGAGCTCCGAGTCGACGGCGTCCACGCGCGGTCTGATCCGAACGGCAGATGTCATGGACAGCACTCCTGATGTCGTCGACCCCGACCGGGACACCGATGACCGGGAGCTGCCATCGTCGTGGGGCGAAGGATGCCCGGGAACGAGTCGTCCCGGGCACTGGAACGCGCGAGACCGCGGGTGGTGCCCGTCCGTTCGGGGTCGGATCGTTGCTTCTGGCAACGGTTCCGATCCATGGAACCTTGCGTGGCGCCGACCTGTGCCGCCGGTCACAGTTCGTAGGCCTGCTGCGGCTCGTGCCGCCGGATCGAGAGCCAAGCCACTCGAGCACCAACATCCTGAGGGAGCGACATGACACAACTCGTGGTCACCGATGTTTCGGTGCGGTTCGGGGGTATCACGGCGCTCGACGGTCTGTCGTTCTCGGTCGAGCCCGGCCAGATCTGTGGGCTCATCGGACCCAATGGCGCTGGCAAGACGACGCTGTTCAACTGCGTCAGTCGCATCTACGACACGAGCTCAGGCTCGATCACCCTCGGGGACACCGATCTACTCGCCCTGCCGGCCCACCGCATCGCCCACCACGGCGTCGCCCGGACCTTCCAGAACCTCGGACTGTTCCCCTCGCTGACGTTCCTCGAGAACACCATGGCCGGGGCCTACGCCCGCAGTCGCGTGGGCTACCTACGTGCAGTGACGCGCGTCGGCGTGGCGAAGGAGGAGCGCACGCTCAGGACGCAGGCCTTCGAGCTGCTCGACTTCCTGGGACTGTCGCACCTCGCGTTCGAGAAGGCGGCAGACCAGCCCTTCGGCACGCTGAAGCGGCTCGAG
Source organism: Nocardioides sp. (assembly GCA_039914485.1). Lineage (GTDB taxonomy): Bacteria > Actinomycetota > Actinomycetes > Propionibacteriales > Nocardioidaceae > Nocardioides. The sequence continues at coordinate 7,316 of JBDSPC010000161.1, read as the reverse complement.
CTGGCCCGCGCGCTGGCGGCCAAGCCGCGTCTGCTGCTGCTCGATGAGCCGGCCGGCGGACTGACTCACGGCGAGGTCGACGAACTGACCGAGGTCATTCGCCGAGTGCGCGACAGCTTCGGACTCACCGTGCTGCTGGTCGAGCACCACATGGCCATGGTCATGGGCATCTCCGACCACGTCGTCGCCATGAACTTCGGCCGCAAGATCGCCGACGGCGCCCCCGAGACGGTCCGGTCGCACCCCGAAGTCGTCTCCGCCTACCTGGGAGCCCCCGCATGACACTTCTCGACATCTCCGGCCTCACTGCCGGCTACGGCGCAGGCGACGTCTTGCACGACGTCGCCCTCGTGGTCGAGGCCGGCGAGATCGTCGTCGTGCTGGGTGCCAACGGTGCCGGCAAGACCACGCTCATGCGCTCGATCTCCGGCCTGATCGCGCGGCGGGGCACGATCGAGTTCGACGGTGTCGACATCACCAAGGACGCACCCGACGCGATCGTCCGCCGCGGCCTCGCGATGGTCCCGCAAGGTCGCGGCACGATCAGCGAGCTCAGCGTCGAGGAGAACCTCCGCGTCGGCGCACACACCCGCAAGGACCGGGCCGGCGTGGTCGAGGACCTCGATCGCTGGTTCACGACCTTCCCGCGGCTTCAGGAGCGCAAGACCCAGAAGGCCGGCCTGCTGTCGGGCGGTGAGCAGCAGATGCTCGCCATCGCTCGGGCCCTCATGAGTCGTCCCAGCCTGCTGCTGTGTGACGAGCCGAGCCTCGGCCTGTCGCCCAAGCTGACCCAGGACATGTTCGCCTCGCTGGCACAGATCAACGCCGATCTTGGCACCGCGATCCTGCTGGTCGAGCAGAACGCGATGTCAGCGCTGAAGATCGCTTCGCGTGGCTACCTCATCGAGGTCGGCGTCGTCGCCCCGTCCCGTGAGGCGGACGCCCTGACCGCCGACGACTCCATCCGCGCTGCCTACCTGGGATACTGACATGGATCTCCTGCTTGCACGCCTCATCGACGGCTTCAACAACGGCCTTGTCTACGGCTTCCTCGGTCTCGCGCTGGTGATCGTCTTCCGGGGCACGGGCCAGGTCAACATGGCCCAGGGCGAGATGGCGATGTTCTCGGCGTTCACCGCCTACGCCTTCGTCGCGGTCGGACTGCCGATCGTGGTCGCCATCGGCCTGGCTGTGCTGGTGGGTGTCATCAGTGGTGGGCTCATCGAACGCGTCCTGATCCGGCCCCTGGGGCACGGCGCGCACAACTCGGTGCTGCTGGTGACCATCGGGCTATTCCTGGCGATCAACTCGGCAGCCGGTGTCATCTGGGGAGGCGACCCGCTGACCCTCCCGGCCGTCGTGCCCGACGGCCCCGGCGACTACGTGCCGGTGTTCGGGGCTCGACTTCGCTACCAGCAGCTCTTGCTGCTCGTCGTCCTGATGCTGGTGCTGGCTGCCATCTTCGCGCTGTTCCGCTACACCAAGATCGGGCTGGCCATGCGGGCCGCGGCCAGCAACCCCGAGTCGGCGCGGCTGGCCGGCATGCGGGTCGACCGAATCAACGGGTTGGGCTGGATGATGGCCGGCGGGGTGGGCGCGCTCCTCGGCACTTTGATCGCTCCCAGCACGGCGTTGACGACGGGGATGATGTTCAACTTCCTGATCTACGCCATTGCGGCGGCGACGCTGGGCGGCTTCGACAGTCCAGGCGGAGCCGTCCTCGCCGGACTCCTGATCGGCCTCGTCGAGAACCTGCTCGCGAGCTACGTCGACTTCATCGGTCCCGACCTCAAGCAGGCGGTCGCACTGGTCATCCTGATGGGGGTCCTCATGGTCCGTCCCACCGGTCTTTTCGGAACGAAGAAAGTCGAGCGCGTGTGATGGCTGCCACCTTCCCTCTCGTCGTCCGGCAGGGCTCCGGGGTCCACCGGGCCATCACGATCGGCGGTCTCGCCGCTGTCGCTCTCGCGGTGTACCTCGCCCCATTCGTGCTGCCCGGCTACCGGCTGAACCAGATCTCGGGTGCGCTGGTGCTCGCGATCGCCATCGTCGGCCTCAACCTGCTGTCGGGCTTCGGCGGGCAGATATCCCTGGGGCACGCCGCCTTCTTCGGTCTCGGCGCCTACACGACCGGCATCCTCACGGTCGACCACGGCGTGCCGGTGGTGGTCGCGATGCTGCTGTCGGTCGTCGTGTGCTTCTGCGCGGGCGTCATCGTTGGACTCCCGGCGCTCCGACTGCAGGGCACCTACCTGGCCCTGGTGACCTTGGCCGTGGGCATCCTTTTCCCGAGCCTGGTCCGCCGCTTCGAGGACCTCACCGGCGGTTCACGCGGACTGTTCGGCATCAGCTTCAGGCCCCCAGAGAACCTCGCGTACTTCTCCGGTGCACTCGGCCGCACGATCTGGATCTTCTGGGCGGTGTCGATCGCGCTCGCACTCTCGTGCCTCGTGGTCCGAAACATCATGCGGAGCCGGCTCGGGCGCGGCATTGTCGCGCTGCGCGACAAGGAGGCGGCCGGCATCGTGATGGGTGTCAACCGCGCTTTCGTGCGCACGGTGCTCTTCGGCATCTCGGCCGGCATCGCCGGGGTCGCAGGCGGCTTCTTCGCGGTCATGAACGGGATCATCACGCCGGAGTCCTTCACGCTGCTGCTCACGATCAACCTCCTCGTCGGCATGTTGATCGGCGGCAGCGCCAGCTTCTCGGGGCCGATTCTCGGCGGGTTCGTGATCTACTTCGTGCCGGTCTGGTCGTCCGACATCACGGGCGGTCCGATCTCTGGCGTCCTGTTCGGAGCGATCCTCATCGCGACGGTGTTCCTGTTTCCCCAGGGCATCGCCGGAGGTCTGGGAGCACTCACGGCCAAGGTACTGACGATCGTCCCCTCACCCCCAGCCCTGCATGCTCCGCAGGTCGAGGACCTGCCCCTGCCGCCCTCCGAGTTTGCGCTGAGCGAGGCCGAGAGCGCGGACCACGTCGACGAGGGCGACGCCTCGGCAGGGCCCGAGGGAACCATGGCCGCGTCCACTCCTCGCTGACCCTGCTCTGCAGTCCCACAGTTCTCCGCAGCGACTGAGCTCGGCAGCCGCTCCTGGAAGCCCGACGCCACATGCGGGCGTACCACCCACATCTGACGCATCTGGTGTCGATGTTCACGCAATGATTGGAAGGATCGACATGGTCAACAAGAAGCTGAGCCTGGTCGCCGCCGTGGTGGCAATCGGCCTGACGGCGACCGCCTGCTCGTCGCCTGCCGGCAGCGACGATTCGTCGAAGTCCGGAGGCGGCGGAGACGCGGCCGAGACGGCAGCCAACGAGCTGGGCATCAACCTGGCCGACTGCCCCACCGATCCCACGGAGAAGCTCGGCGAGGAGATCGTGGTGGGCAACACGGTGGCCCTGTCGGGCGGCCCCGCAGCGGCGTTCGGTCCGGTCCGTGCCGGCGTCTCGGCGGCCATCAACCAGATGAACGCCGAGGCAGGCTACCCGACCAAGTTCAAGCTCGAGGTCAAGGACGACCAGTTCATGCCCGACAAGGCGCTCGCAGGCGTCCAGGAGCTCGTCGAGAAGGACAAGGCCGAGGTCATGACGAACATCCTCGGCAGCGCTCAGGTGCTGGCGACGCGCCAGTACCTCAACGACAACTGCATTCCCGTGATCACGGCGACCGGCAACAGCGCCGACTCGAGCAACACGACGGACTTCCCGTGGGTCGTCAACAGCATCCTGCAGAACCCGCTCGACGTGAAGGTGTGGATCGAGGACGCCCAGAAGCGCTTCCCCGACGGCGCCAAGGTCGCCCTCATGACGTCGAACACCGAGTCGGGCAAGGACGTCGAGACCCAGGTCAAGCGGTTCCTCGAGGGCACGAAGCTGGAGCTGGTCGCTGAGCAGACGATCGAGGCGGCCGATGCCGGAAGCCCGTCGTCGCAGATCACAACGCTGCGGAGCAGCGGTGCCGACGTGCTTTTCCTGGCACCCCTCGCCACGCAGTGCCCGACGGCGCTGAAGGAGGCCGACAACCAGGGCTGGAAGCCGGAGATCTACCTGACCAACGGCTGCCTCAGCGGCGCCATCATCGGCGCAGCAGGTACCGCGGCCGACGGAGCCCACGGCACGAGCTGGTACAAGGATCCGGCCTCTCCCCGTTGGGCCGACGACCAGGCCATGATCGACGCCATCGCGGCGATCAAGGAGTACGGCGACCCGAAGCTGGACGACGTCTCGGGCGTCGCAGTGAGCGGCATGATCATCGGACAGGGACTGCTCGAGTCGATCGAGGGCGCGGAGAAGTCGCCGCTGGGCCTGTCCCGCCTTGGTCTGCTCGATGCTGCGCAGCACCTGAACTACCAGTCGCCCTTGGCGCTCCCGGGCGTCCACGTCCGGCTCGACGGTCTGCGTGACCAGGTGGCCGTCGAGGCCGCCTACCTGCAGACCTGGAACACCGCCGACGGCGGTTGGGACGAGGGCACGCTGTACGACTTCGAGGGCCAGCTGACCCCGTAGTCCCTCTCAGGCCGATGTCCGGCACCGCGATGCGTCGCGGTGCCGGACATTGGTCGTTCCGGTCGCCGAAACGAGGTCTGGAGCGTCCTGCGGTCCGAGGGGCACGATCCCCGCATGCGGCAGGCCTGCCGCGCGACGAGATGGCGAGACCCCAATGGAGAGCACTCGAACGATGGAGCGGCGTTTCGCATGCGCGGCCGACGGCCTGCAGCCAGGAGCCTCGATGACGGTCAAGGGTGAGCCGTCGGTCGCCCTGTTCAGGAACATGGCGGGGGAGTTCTTCGCGACCGCCGACAGCTGCACGCACGAGCTGTGGTCGCTGGGCGAGGACAGCGATCTCGAGGACAACGAGGTCGTCTGCCCCCTGCACATGGCGCGCTTCGACATCCAGTCCGGCAAGCCGCTGTGCTTCCCGGCCACCGTGGCGCTGCAGACCTACGCCGTCGAGGTCGATGCCGACGGATCGGTGCACGTGCTCCTCGCGTGAGGACTCGACCACGCCGCCGGCGGTTCCAGCCATCGGCACGTGGCGTTGAGACAGAGCGGGTCCGGCGTGGAGCATCGTCCTCATGGGAACTTTGATCGTCGGTGCATCCGTGGCTGGTGTGCGTACCGCCCAGGCGCTACGCATGCGGGGCTACACCGACTCGATCACCCTGCTGGGTGAAGAGCGCCACTCCCCGTACGACAAGCCGCCGATCTCCAAGGAGATGCTGGCGCTCGGGGCCGGCGCGCCGGTGCCACTGCTGAGCGCCGAGCAGCTCGCTGACCTCGACGTCGACCTTCGCCTCGGTGCCAGGGCCATCGCATTGGACCTGTCGGCACGCTCCGTCGAGACGTCCGACGGCGAGGCGTTCGCCTTCGACGACCTGGTCATCGCGACGGGCGTCACACCGCGCATGCTGCCCGGCTCCGACGGCCTGGCCGGCGTGCACACGCTCCGCACAGCCGAGGACGCCGAGGCCGTGCGCACGCGGCTGATGATCGCGACCGACGTGGTGGTGATCGGTGCCGGATTCATCGGTGCCGAGTTCGCCGCCGCCGCCAGGTCGCACGGGGTGCGGGTCAGCGTCGTCGAGCCGCAGCCGGTGCCGATGGCGCATGTGTTGGGCGAGGAGGTCGGGGCCGAGCTGACCCGCCTGCACGTCCTCAACGGCGTCACGATGTACACGGGTGTCGGCGTGGACTCGCTCGTCGGCGACGAGTTCGTGGAGGGTGTGAAGCTCACCGACGGCCGGACGTTGCGAGCCGATCTGGTGGTCGTCGGCATCGGTGCCGACCCCGCGACCGGGTGGCTCGAGACATCGGGCCTGTCACTCGACAACGGCGTTGTGTGCGACGAGGGGCTTCGGGTCATTGGCGCCGAGCGCGTGTACGCCGCCGGAGACGTCGCCCGTTGGCCGAGCCCGCACGCCGAGGGCTCCGTGCGCATCGAGCACTGGACCAACGCCAACGAGCACGGTGCGCTCGTTGCCGCCTCCATCATGGGTGCCGAGGCTACGCCGCCGCCCCCGCCCTACGTGTGGTCCGACCAGTACGGGCACCGGATCCAGATCGTGGGTCGTCCCTCGACGGGTTCACTGGCGCGGGCGTTCGGATCCGTCGACACCCTGCCGTACGCCGCGATCTACACCCAGCCGGGAGGGCGCATCGTCGGTGCGCTGGTTGTCGACGACCCACGGATGTTCATGAAGTGCCGCAAGGCCGTCGCCGCCGGTGCGCTGGTCGACGACCTCGACCTCGGCATCGCGGCAGGCACCTGACCTGACCAACGTCCAGTTGTGCCGTGGTGCCGACCGGTGCTGCGGGGAGTCCGAAGAGGAGATTGTCATGTCGTTGACCGAAGAGGGCATCATCGAGGTGCCGGGCATGTCGAGCCAGTGGGTCCGGCTCGGCGGAGGCGCCAAGGCGCACTACATGTTCGCCGGCGAGAGCGGCCCTGCGGTGGTTCTGCTGCACGGAGGGCTTCCGGGCTCCTCGGGGTCGGCCGGCTGGCGCTACATCGCCGCCAACCTGGCAGAGAACGGCTTCCGGGTCTACTGCCCCGACATGCCGGCGTTCGGGCTGTCCGACACGGCCGAGGAGTACTGGCCCTCGGGCCTGCACGACCACACCGACTTCATCCACGAGTTCGTGACCGCTGTCGGTCTCGACAAATTCCACATCTCCGGCAACTCGATGGGATGCATGAACTCCGTCAGCTACGTGACGGCTCACCCCGAGCGGGTGCTGAGCTACGTGCTGATCGCCGGTGACATCGGCGACATCATGGACGGCGTCGAGAAGCCCAAGGGCAACCTCGACCTGTCGTTCTACGACGGCTCGAAGGACGGCATGCGCATGATGATGTCGTCGATCATCTACCGCCCCGAGGCGATCAACGAGGACCTCGTCGAGATGCGCTACCTCGCGGCCACGCGGCACGCCGAGGCCTACATGCAGCACCTTCCGCGCGTGCACATGTTCGCCGGCTTCCGCGACTGGGACGACGAGAACCTCCGCGCGCGCATGTCGACCAAGGGTCGCTTCGACGCCATGACGATCCCCGGCATCTACCTCTACGGCCGCCAGGACGTGCTGGTCCCCGTGGAGTGGGGCTACCTGCAGGAGGAGCGCCTGCCCAACGTGCAGTTCTTCTACCCGGACGAGTGTGGTCACCAGGGCCAGACCGACCGCCCCGACCTGTTCAACCCCGTCTACCTCGAGTTCTTCCGCGACGGGCAGGTCTCGCGCGCGACGGCCGACGCCGCCGGCGTCTCGGACCGCCGCCCCGAGATCAAGGAGTTCGTGGCACAGGCCTGAGACCC
>JBDSPC010000147.1:0-4921 GCA_039914485.1 Nocardioides sp. | reverse complement strand
CAGAGCCCGTGCCCATTGGTGACGCAGGCGGGCAGCTGCCTCATGATCGCCGACCCGGATCCCGACAGCCACCCCGAGAGCGCGCACCACGACGGCATTTGGTGGGTGAGTGGGCACGGGCTGAACTCTAGGCGGTGCGGGGTGTGGAGCGCGTGTCCCGGGTCACACAAACGACTTGCAGACTGTTACTTCCGCGTGCACCTTGCGTGGCAAGGCAGTGACTCCGGCTGCATAGCCTTTCCCCTGACTTAGGTATGCGGACCAGCGACTCCAGGGGAACTCATGACCATCACCACTGCCCGACCGACGAGGCGTACGCTCGTGCGCGGAGCCGCGTGGAGCGTGCCCGTCGTGTCCATCGCTGCTGTGGCGCCGGCTTTCGCGGCCTCGATCAAGGGGGCCGCCGTATTGTCGGCAGGGATTGCCGACAAGTGGGGCAAGGACGCCCAAGACTATTGGCATGTGTCGTGGGACCTCAAGCTCGTCAATGGCGCGAAGATCATCGACTTTGTCTCGATCACGATCACCTATGCCCCCACCATGACGAACCGCGGTTTCGATTCCGCGGCGATCCGGGACTACAACCCCAGCCTTCCGAACGCGTGGTCGGTCACCGTCAACCCCGTCACGACCGCCGGTCAGTACACGGTCACGGCAACGCGACAGGCCAACATCGCGGCGGGTGCGACGACATTCATCCACGCCGATTTCAAGGGCCTGAACAGCAACTCCGCCGGCGCCATTGGCGCGACTGGTCTTGTCACCTACACCGACGGAACCACCTCCCCGTTGACCGTTGCCACCGCGGACTGGAAGCCGGGCAACGAGCATCCCGCGTCTCACTGATCCGTCGACCTGCCTCACATCAGCCCGGCTCCGCGATGCGGAGCCGGGCTGATGTCATTTTCACGCCAGCCCTGCTGACGGCCTCGTAGGCTTGATCGCGTGAGCACATCGCCGTACGCCCGCCGCAGTCCCGAGTGGCGCCTCGCGGGCGTGTGGAGTGCAGGCTTCGTCGGGGTGCTGTGGCTCTCCGAGATGATCGACACCCTGCTGAACCACCGTCTCGACAGTGAGGGCATCCGGCCCGGCAGCACCGACGGGCTGAGCGGCATCCTCTTCGCACCGCTCCTGCACGGCGGTTTCGGGCACCTGATCGCGAACACCGGGCCGCTGCTCGTGCTGGGCTTCCTGGTCCTGCTCTCCGGGCTGCGCCAGTGGGTCGCGGTCACCGCCGCGGTCTGGCTCATCGGCGGCATCGGCACGTGGCTGTTCGGCGGCGCCGGCACCGTGCACATCGGTGCGTCCGGCCTGGTGTTCGGGTGGCTGGCCTACCTGATCGTGCGCGGCTTCTTCAACCGTCAGCCCGCGCAGATCCTCGTGGGCGTCGCGGTGTTCCTCGTGTACGGCGGCGCACTGTGGGGCGTGCTCCCGGGCCAGCCGGGGATCTCCTGGCAGGGCCACCTGTTCGGCGCCGTGGGCGGCGTCGTGGTGGCCTGGAGGCTCGCCGCTAGGGAACGAACGCCTCCGGGTCGGTGAAGTGGTCCCGGGCCGCGCCGGCGAGCAACTTGCTCGCCGACTCGATCTTGGAGATGTCGGTGTCCTCCTGGGGTCGGACCATGATCAGCACCACGGCCGCGCTGTCCAACCGCACCACCGTGCTGGAGAATCCGCCGGGCGTCGAGAAGCCAGTGCCGCATGCCGTGAACTCCGGACTCATGAAGTCCAACTGAGGGTGGTACTTCTCGTCGATCCCCTCGACGTTCTGGATCGCTTCGCATCCTTCGGAGAACGTGTCGTCCGCCCCGGCTTTGAGGTCGTCCACCACTTCGGCGCCGAACGAGCGGCGCTCGACCTCGATGCGGCCCTGGTCGAAGGCCGCGACACAGGAGGAGGTCTCCCACATCGGCTTGCCGGCGCCGGTCCAGCCGAGGGCCGCGCCGGCGTCGGGGGGAATCAGGGCCTCGCAGGCCGCCGTGAGGTCGGCAGCGCTCGGCAGGCTTGCGGGGTCGGTGGCGGGTTCGGGCTCCTCATCGCCGCACGCGCTGAGCGCGGTGGCGAGGGCCAGGGCGGCGAGCAGGGAGACGGTGCTGCGCATAGTCATGTCGGCACCCTTCCCGACCAGCCGGAACCTATTCCTCGCTGACCAAGAGGTTTCCATCGGCGGTGGTGGGGGCAGCGTTGTCGAAACACGATCACTAGGGGGCATGGGATGACGAGCATGGCTGGCAGCGGGGTGGACCCGAGTGGCTACGTCACTGTGGTGACCGACGAGTGGGGCAGGTTGTCGACAGTCTCACTCCACGATGTCGACGAGTCCTGGCGCACCGAGCACACACTGATCGACGCAGTGCAGGCCGCGTGGCGACAGGCTCTCGCGTCGACCAGAGAGCCCGCTCCGAAGCGGCCGGCCGGCCAACGTCCGCGGGCGATTCGGTCTCCGCGCCCGGTGCACCGACCGCTGGACAACTGGGCTGCCACTGGCCGGGCCATGATGCCTTCCGCGCCGATGGAGCCGACGGGGCCTGCGTTCGGCGTCGCCACCGGGGCGTCGGACAACGACTGCGTCAACGTTCGCCTGCACCTCGGGGGACCGGGTGGAGACATGAAGGTCGATCAGGGCTGGCTCCAGTCGGCCCAGGTGGAGAACTGCGCCAAGGCCATCACGGAAGCCTTCGCCGACGCATACCGTAGGAGGAACGCTCATGGGTAGCGGATTCAAGACCGAGGTTGGCCTGCTGCACAAGCAGGCCGAGCTCTGGGAGGACTGGGCCGGCAACGCCCAGAAGGCCCTCGACAAGATGTCGTCGGGTGTCGGGAAGGGCTACAAGCTCGGCTGGAAGGCCGAGGAAGAGGGCGCCTCCGACGCCTATGACGAGTGGAGCGAGGCCATGGAGCAGGCGCTCAAGGACGCCAAGTGGTCCTTCACCTACCTCGCGTCGGCCCTGCGCTCGACTGCCGACGAATACGACGCGTCGGACGCCACCTCAGCGGAAGACTCCCGCAGGCTGGACAAGCTGATCAACGAGGGTCATGCGCCGGAGCCCAAGCCAGTGGACTCGCCGCCGCACATCATGCCGACACGACCGATCAAGCCCGGGGAGATCTGACATGGCAGTCGAAACGTTCGACGATCTCCTGAGGGAGATGGACACCCTCGTCACCGCTGCTGTCGACGCGCTGTTCGACGCCGCTGACAAGGCCGGCGACGCTCTCGAGGATGCCGCCGGTCTGCAGCTCGATGACTTCCTCCCCGGCGAGAACGAGGCGGAGAAGGCGCTGGACAAGTGGAACGAGGAGATCCGCCCCAAGCTGGACGAGCAGATCAACTCGGTCCGCGACAACGTCCAGGCCGAGGTGGACAAGCTGCTCGCGTATCCAGCCGACCTCATGGACTACGCCGAGGACTTCATCGCGGCAAAGGGCATCATCGACGCGTCGAGCACCCTGAACCAGGACGTGAAGAACCTGATGCTGACCTGGAGCGGCAGTGCTGCCGCGCAGTACGAGACGGTCGCCGGTGAGCAGTCCGACGGGCTCTCGGCGCTGGCCAAGGGTCTCCAGTCGGGAGGCGTCCAGACCGACAACAGCGCCAACCGGATCATCACCTTCTACCTCGACCTGATCAACACCTTCGAGGGGTTCCGAGCCGACGCCCTCGCGGTCATCGGCGGCTACGCCGACGTGGGCAAGGCGCTCGGCGGTTGGATCTCCTCGATCGCCGACACGATCGCGCTGATCTGGAAGGGCGTCTTCCAGATCGCGACCGACCTGGGGAAGTACTGGGCCGAGACCGCGACGGTCGAGGCCGGCGCGTGGGCCACGCTCTCCACCGGTGTGGACGGGTTGCCCGACAACCGGTGGCCGGTCATCACCGAGGAGAGCAGCGACGGCATCAACAACCCGGGCAACTGGCCGAACTGACCCGACACCACAACGAGCGCGCCGATCGGAGGTCTCCGGTCGGCGCGCTCGTCACGTTGTCTCGTCGGACCACAGATCTGGTCGACGGACCGGCGACTACCTGTTGGCCTTGCGGGCGCTCGACGCGGTCTTGGCGCGCGCGTTGGCGTCGAGGACGACCTTGCGGATGCGGACCGCGTCGGGGGTGACCTCGACGCACTCGTCGTCGCGGCAGAACTCGAGGCTCTGCTCGAGCGAGAGGTGGCGCGGCGGGATCAGCTTCTCGAAGTTGTCGGAGGTGGCGGACCGGATGTTGGTCTGCTGCTTCTCCTTGGTGATGTTGACGTCCATGTCGTCGGCGCGCGAGTTCTCGCCGATGATCATGCCCTCGTAGACCTCGGTGGTCGGCTCGACGAACATGATCCCGCGCTCCTGCAGGTTGGTCATGGCGTACGCCGTCGCGGCACCCTTGCGGTCGGCCACGAGCGATCCGTTGGTGCGGGAGCGGATCTCGCCGGCCCAGGGCTCGTAGCCCTCGGAGATGCCGTGCGCGATCCCGGTGCCGCGGGTGTCGGTGAGGAACTCGGTGCGGAAGCCGATGAGGCCACGCGCGGGCACCAGGAACTCCATCCGGACCCAGCCTGTGCCGTGGTTGGTCATCGACTCCATGCGGCCCTTGCGGGATGCGAGCAGCTCGGTGATGGTGCCGAGGTACTCCTCCGGCGCATCGATGGTGAGGCGCTCGAACGGCTCGTGCACCTTGCCGTCGACCGTCCTGGTGACCACCTGCGGCTTGCCGACGGTCAGCTCGAAGCCCTCGCGACGCATCTGCTCGACCAGGATGGCTAGCGCCAGCTCGCCGCGGCCCTGCACCTCCCAGGCGTCGGGACGCTCGGTCGGGAGGATGCGCAGCGACACGTTGCCGACGAGCTCCTGGTCGAGACGGTCCTTGACCAGGCGGGCCGTGACCTTGCCGCCCTTGGTGCGGCCGACGAGCGGCGAGGTGTTGGTGCCGATC
>JBDSPC010000134.1:0-17786 GCA_039914485.1 Nocardioides sp. | reverse complement strand
CGCGGGGCCGCCCTCGAAATCGTAGGTGACGACGTGCACTCCGAGCTTCATGACTCGAAACTACAACCGGCTCCGGGTCGCTGCGCAGTGCCAGGCCCAGCACAGGGACCCGAGCGCGGTGATCACGAGGGCGGCGAGCGCGAGTCCGAGCGTGCTGGTGGCGACGTACGGCGTGAGCGCGACCGCCGCCACGGCGTTGAAGATCAGCACCAGGAACGTCGAGCACGACATCACCGCGCCCCGGCGCGTGGGCACCAGGTCGAGCGTCATCAGCTGGATCGACGGGTAGGCCATGCCGTTGCCGAGCCCGATCAGGCTCGGGCCGATGATCGCCCACGGCAGGTCGGTCGCCAGCGGTGACGCGGCGAAGCCGACGCCGATCACGCCGCCGACGAGGGTGGCGGTGTAGCCGAGCGAGACGAGCGTGCGTTGGGTCATCAGGCCCGCCGTATGACCGCTGATGAACGACCCGACCATCATCGAGCCGATCATCGGCACGAAGAGCACCCAGAAGTCGAGCTCGCCCAGCCCCAGCAGGTCGACCACGAAGATCGCGGCGCCACCGATGTAGAGGAACTGCGCGCCGAAGCCGAAGGTGCCGGCCCAGGCCAGTCGGTGGAAGGCGGGCTGGCGCGCGACCTCGGTCAGGCCGCGCACGATCTCCCCGACGCGCAGTGGAACTCGCGCGGAGACGGGGTGGGTCTCGGGCAGCACGACGATCGTCGCGATGATGAGTACGGCGCCGAGGAAGACCTGGAAGGCGAAGACCAGCTCCCAGGGGCCGATCTGGAGCAGCCCGCCACCGACGATCGGCGCGATGGCCGGCGCGAGGCCGAAGATCAGCGCGACCCGGCTCATCAGCCGCTGGGCCTGCTCGCCCTCGTACATGTCGCGGATGACGGTCCGGCTGACGATCGTCGCGCCGCCGGCGCTCAGGCCCTGCAGCACCCGCCCGGCCAGCAGCAGCTCGAAGGTCGGCGCGAAGGTGCAGGCCATCGACGCGACGGCGTACACGGCAACCGATCCGAGGATGACCGGTCGCCGCCCGAGGGAGTCCGACAGCGGCCCGTGGAAGATGCTCATCGCGGCGAAGGCGAGCAGGTAGGCGGTCACGATCAGCTGGAGCTGCTCGGTGGTGACTCCGAACTCGTCGCGGATGTGCGGGAACGCCGGGAACGGGGTGTCGATGCTGAAGGGCCCGATCATCGACAGCATCGCGAGCACGAGTGGGATGAGGGCGACGAAGCGCGGCGGCGCGACCGCCGCGACCTTCTCCCCCGTGCTCACCCGGCCATCAGAACATCCATCGAGCGAGGCCCTGAAAACGTCGACAACTGTCGTGTCGTCGACGTCAGGGACCCGGTCGAGACGCCTCACGCTCGATCGTCATCGCCCGGCCTCGTACGTCGTGAGCCGTTGCAGGATCCACGCGACTGCCCCGCGGCCACCCACACGGAACGTGGGGCATGCCGACCACAGGGCGATGAAGAACTCGACCGCCCGGTCCTCATCGAGCACCCGGGCGAAGACGATGACCTCGAAGAGGTCGACCACACGTCCGAACGCCTCCGTGTTGCCGCGGCCGGAGTCCAACAGCAGCTCGGTGACCAGGCCACGGCAGGGCTGTGTGAGGGCTGCCACCGAAGCCTGAGGAGACGTGAGGACCGAGATCGGGGACATGACACCCAGCGTGGGGGCCCTCAGCGCTGTCCGCCAGCCGCAAACCTATGCGGCACCACCCGAAGCAGTGGCCCAGCGCACAGGAATACGTCCACCTTCGGTGGTCCTGAGCGCTATGTTCTGCAGAGGCCGGAAACTCCGACGCACCACAGCCGAGGCACAGCGACGAGGTCCGCCACATGACGAACACGACCGCAGGTCCCGAAGTCGGCGCGGGACTGCTCATCCATGAAGCCAGCGCGATGCTCGGGGTGCCAGCGCCCACCCTCAGATCATGGGAGGGTCGCTACGGCATGCCCACCACACTCCGGACGCCCGGCGGGCACCGGCGCTACACCAGCGAGGCGCTTTCGCAGCTGAGCTTGATGCGCGACGAGATCGTCACCGGACGTCGGCCCCCCGATGCCGCTCGTCGCGTCCGCGCACTCCTCAACGACCAGGCACCGGCCCACTCCAGAATCACCCACATCTTGGCGCGGTCCACGGCCAGAGACGCTGACGCCATCCGGGCCGCGCTCGAGGACTCTCTTGCTGAGCTCGGACTTGCCTCCACGCTCGACGACGTGGTGATGCCATCCATGAGGCAGATCGGAACCTGGTGGGAGTCCGGGCAATGCGATGTCGGCCAGGAGCACTTCCTCACCGAAGTGCTGCGCGGCTGGCTGGCCAAGATCACCACCCTCGCGCCACCGGTCGAGTCTGATCGCTGGGTCCTGCTCGGAGTGGGACCGCGCGATCTGCACACGCTCGGCATCGAGGCGCTCGCGGCACTGCTCGTCACGCAAGGCGTCGGTTGTCGATTGCTCGGCTCGCGCACCCCAGTTCGAGTCGTCGTGGCAGCAGTTGCTGCCAACCCCACGGCTGCGGTCGTCATCGTCTCCCACGTCCCGACACACCGACGTCCAGCAATCGAGTCCCTCAACGCCGTAGCCACGACCGGGTGCCCGACCTACTACGCCGGGAACGCCTTCCTCTTCCCCGCCGCGCGCAAGGGCGTCCCTGGCACCTACCTCGGCGAACGACTCGGTGAGGCAACGGACCTGATCCGGGCCTGCCTCCCCACGGAGGTTCCGCCGTCCGGTCCTCAGCTCGGCCGAACCCCGGGGCTGAGCCTGACCGCCCTGGCAAGTTGAGGCGCTCGCGGCATCACCGAGCGGCTTGCAGCACAGGTGGCCGGCGGTACCCCTGGCTCAGCTGGCCGTGGCGTCGCGCAGGAGGACTACTGCCTCCGCCAGGTTTTCACCCGGATTCAGGCCCACGTTCCGTCCCACCTCATTGCTGAAGTCGCGTCGCTTCGATCGAGTGTCTGTCACCGAGCGAGCCGAGGCAATCTCCACGCGAAGGTGCACAAGTGTGATTCCAGCGCGACTCGGGTGCGGCCAGCCGACGTCGCTCCGCGCGCGATCAGGAGTTGCTGAACACCGCGGGATCGTCGGGCCCGCGGCCGGCCCAGGTCCAGGCGTAGGCCGGGTCCTCGACCGCGAGGCCGCCCTCGCCGAGCTCGAGCGGGGCGAAGGTGTCGACCATGACGGCCGACTCCTCGAAGTAGTCCGCACCCAGCGAGGCCTCGATCGCCGCGGGCTGCGGCCCGTGCGCGTAGCCGCCCGGGTGCAGCGAGATCGAGCCGAGGTCGATGCCCGAGCCCTTGCGCGCCTCGTAGTCGCCGCCGACGTAGAACATGACCTCGTCGGAGTCGACGTTGGAGTGGTAGTAGGGCACCGGGATCGCGAGCTCGTGGTAGTCGACCTTGCGCGGCAGGAAGTTGCAGATGACGAAGTTCCAGCCCTCTAAGACCTGGTGCACCGGCGGCGGCTGGTGGATCTTGCCGGTGATCGGCATGAAGTCGTCGATGTTGAACGTGTACGGGTACAGGCAGCCGTCCCAGCCGACCACGTCGAACGGGTGCGTCGCATAGGTCATCCGGGTGCCGACGATGCCGGCGCTGGTGCGGTGCTTGACCAGCACGTCGACGTTGTCGCCCTCCGCCAGCAAGACTGAGGTTGGCCCGTGCAGGTCCCGCTCGCAGTAGGGCGCGTGCTCGAGGAACTGCCCGAACCTCGACAGGTAGCGCTTCGGCGGGTGGATGTGGCTGTTCGCCTCGACCGCGTAGAGCCGACTCGCTTCGGCGGGCACCCAACGGTGCGTCGTCGCGCGCGGGATCACGACGTAGTCGCCGGCGCGGTAGGGCACGACGCCGAAGACCGACTCGACGGTGCCGGTGCCCGACTCGACGTACACGCACTCGTCGCCGATGGCGTTGCGGTAGAGCGGGCTCGGGTCCGTGCCGGTGACGACGTAGGCGATGCGGACGTCGTTGTTGCCGAGGACGAGGCGGCGGCCCTCGACGGGACACATGCCGGTCTCCAGCGAGTGCAGCTTGAGGTGACGCGCCTTGAGGGGGTGGTTGGGCGTGCGCGTGTGGTCGGCGAGCTCCCACACCTGGCTGTCGACGAGCGCGGACGACACACCGCGGTGGTAGAGCAGCGACGCGTCGGAGGAGAAGCCCTCCTCCCCCATCAGCTCCTCGTAGAACAGCGCGCCGTCGGCGTCGCGGTGCTGCGTGTGGCGCTTGGGCGGGATCTCCCCGACACTTCGGTAGTGGGCCATCAGCCGTCCTTCTCCAGGGATTCGTCCGATAATCGACACATTTCGTCCGCTATGCGCCTACTGACTACAGTAACGGCGTGAGCAACGAGCTTCCAGAGACCTGGTCCGGCTTCTTCGACGACGCCGCCGTCTTCCCGCCCGGCAACGCCGCGCTGCCCGACGCCGTCGAGGCGTTCCGGGCACGACAGGACGAGTGGTACGCCGCGCTGGCGGCCTCCCTCGTCATCACCGACCAGCGCGTGCCTGACGTGTCCGCGGCCGACGTGCCGCTCTCGATCGTGATCACCGGCGGCGCCGGTGCGATCGGCGGCGCGCTCACGCTCGCGGCCCGGGCCGGCAACCCCGTCGCCGGCCTGGAGATCGCGCTCCGCGACCCCGACGACCTGGCCGGCAACGCACGTCGCGTGGTCGCCGCTGTCGACGCCGCCCGCAACGACGGCACCCTGGACGACGAGACGCCGATCTTCGTGGAGCTGCCCGCAGGCGACGTGACCTACGGCTGGGAGTCCGCGGCCGACGAAGTGGCAGCGGCCGAGCTGCGACTGAAGTTCCGCACCGGCGGGGTCGAGGCACACCTCTTCCCCACCTCCGGCCAGATCGCTGCGTGGATCGACGCCGCGCTCGACCGGGAGCTCACGTTCAAGTGCACGGCCGGGCTGCACAACGCCGTACGCCATCGGGATCCGGAGACCGGGTTCGAGCACCATGGCTTCCTCAACGTGCTGGCCGCGACCGCGGAGGCCGACTCGGGCCTGGGCGCGGACGACGTCGCCGAGACGCTCGAGCTCACCGACGAGGCCGAGCTGCTCGGGCTCGTCCGCGAGCTCGATCTCGCCAAGGCGAGGCGCTGGTTCACCGGCGTCGGCTCGTGCTCGATCCTCGAACCGCTCGCCGACCTCACCGACCTCGGACTCCTGGAGAAGCCCCACCATGACTGACGCAGCCGGCTACGGCCTCGACCACCTGCCCTACGGCGTCTTCTCCACGCCTGAGCGCGATCCGAGGGTGGGCGTCCGGTTCGAGGACAGCGTGCTCGACCTGGCGGCCGCAACGGGCAGGCCCGAGTTCGCGCAGCCCTCGCTCAACGCCTTCATTGCGCTGGGCGCGGACGAGTGGGCCGAGACGAGGGCAGCCCTGCCGGCGCTCATCGAGACGGGCGCCCACCGACACCCCCTCGACGAGGTGACGCTGCACCTGCCGATCGAGGTCGGCGACTACGTCGACTTCTACGCCTCCGAGCAGCACGCCTCCAACGTCGGACGGATGTTCCGGCCCGACCAGGAGCCGCTGCTGCCGAACTGGAAGCACCTGCCCGTCGGCTACCACGGTCGCTCCGGCACGGTCGTGGCGAGCGGCACCGACATCATCCGACCGTGCGGCCAGCGCAAGGCGCCGACGGAGGACGCGCCCAGCTATGGGCCGTCGCGGCGGCTCGACATCGAGGCCGAGCTCGGCTTCGTCGTCGGGGTCGGGACGAAGCTCGGCGAGCGGGTGTCGACCGGAGCGTTCAAGGACCACACCTTCGGCGTCGTCGGCCTCAACGACTGGTCGGCGCGCGACATCCAGGCCTGGGAGTACGTCCCGCTCGGGCCGTTCCTCGGCAAGTCCTTCGCCACGTCCATCAGCAACTGGATCACTCCGCTCGCCGCGCTCGACAACGCCTGGACCGACCTCCCCGGCCAGGACCCGGAGCCGCTGGACTACCTCGCGGTGGGCGAGCGCGCCGGCCTCGACATCACCGTGGAGGTGGTGCTCAACGGCGTCGTCGTCTCGCGTCCGCCGTACGCCTCGATGTACTGGGCACCCGCGCAGATGCTGGCCCACACGACCGTCAACGGCGCGAGTGTGCGCACCGGTGACCTGTGGGGGTCGGGCACGATCTCCGGCTCGGAGCCCGACCAGCGCGGGTCGTTCCTCGAGCTGTCGTGGGGCGGCAAGGAGCCGTTCCTGGTCGACGGTGTGGAGCGGACCTTCCTCGAGGACGGCGACGAGGTGACGTTGCGCTACACCGCACGCGGCACGTCCGGCGGCACCATCACGCTGGGCGAGGTGACGGGCAGGATCCTGCCGGCCACCTGAGGCGCTGCCACGATCTTCTCCAGCCGGTCGCGTGCCGTCCGGGTCACCAGCAGCGCCAGGACGAGGGCGGTCACCAGCAGGGAGCCGACCACGATCGCCAGGTAGGCACCGTGCAGCGACGAGTCGAGCGGCGCGACCAGCCCCGAGATGACGACGGCTGCGAGCAGCCCGACGGCACCGATCCGCGGCAGCCGGATCGTCGCGAGGAACGGCAGCACCCACAGGAAGTACCACAGGTGCACCACCGGACTCAGCACGATCAGCGCGCCCATGACGACCGCCACGGCGCGCACCGCCTGGGCCCGATCACCGGACCGCCACGACAACGCCACGCGTACGGCGATGGCGAGTGCCGCGACCTGCGCGAGCGCTCGCACGAGGTCGAGGAGGGTGTCGGGCGCGAGCCCGGTGCCGAGTCCGCGGGCGACGAGATCGAGGAAGGCGCCCAGCATGGTCGGCATCGACAGCGGGACCTTGACGGTGCCGGGAACGCCGAGGGCGTGCACCCAGCCGACGCCCAGCCCGGCCAGCAGACCGGGCAGGACGAGGGCACCGCAGGCGACCCCGCCGACCTGGCAGAGACGCCGCACGCGCTGGGCGATGGACGCACCGACCGGCAACGCGATCAGTGCGACGCCGATGCACACGAGCCCGCCCGGGAGCTTGACGGCCGCGGCGAGACCACCGATCGCGGCACCCCACAGCCAGCCCCGTTCGACGGCCACCACGAGCGCGGTCGTCATCAGCCCGACCATGAGCAGGTCGTTGTGCAGGCCGCCGACCCCGTTGGCCAGCATCAGCGGCGAGCAGAGCACCACGGCCGACGCCAGCGCCGGGTTGACGCCCGCCCAGGCCGCAAGCTTCGGCACCGACCAGGCGAGCAGCACGAGGCCGACGAGCGCGAGGAAGCGGTGGGAGATCACCAGCATCCACGGGTTGCCGGTGAGGCCGGCCACGGCGTCACCGAAGAGCAGCGGGATCGGCCCGTAGGGCGCCGCGGTCTCCATCCAGCGCGGGTCGACGCCCTGCACGATCGGCCCGACGAGGACCCCCGGTCCGTATTCGTACGGCGAGATGCGGAAGTGCGCCAGCACACCCTGCGCCGCATAGGACCAGCCGTCCCGGGAGAACAGCGGCGGTGCGAGCACGAGCGGGGCCGACCACACGACGACCGCGTGCCGGACGAGCGCGAGGGCGTCCTCGCGGTCCTCGTCCTCGGCCCGCGCGACGTGCCGGCACAGCCGCAGCCACGCGGCGGCGTACAGGCCGAGACCGAGGAGGACGACGGCGAGCCCGGCCATCCGGCCGGCCTCGGCGCCCCGCAGGTCCTGGAGAAGCGCGATCTGCAAGAGGGCGGTCGAGTCGGGCAGCGTCGAGATCACGACACCGCCGATCAGGACCAGCAGAGCGCCGGCGAACCCCCGCGTCACCATGCCCGGAGGCTAGGGATGCTCGCTGTCGCATTCACCAAGGGAGGGTGAACCCAGCCCGAACAGTTCTAGAGTTCGAACGTGAAGCAGCTCGGCCAGTACGGCCCTCCCCGCCACGTCATCGCACACCTCTCCGACCCGCACCTGCTGGCCACTGCCCTGCAGTACGGCGCCATCGACACCGAGAAGGGTCTGCTGCTCGCCCTCGAGCGCCTCGCGGCCGTCGATCCGCCTCCGCAGGCACTGGTCTTCACCGGCGATCTCGCGGACAAGGCCGAGGCGGCGGCGTACGCCAAGCTGCGCGCGATCGTCGAGCCGGCCGCTGCCGCGATGGGCGCGGAGGTGGTGTGGGTGATGGGCAACCATGACGAGCGCGCCGACTATGCGCGCGGGCTCTTCGACAGCGACGACGACGGACCGCAGGACCGTGTGCACGAGGTCGACGGGCTGCGGATCATCTCCCTGGACAGCAGCGTGCCCGGCTACCACCACGGCGAGCTGTCCGACGCCCAGCTGGAGTGGCTCGCGGATGTGCTGGCGACGCCCGCCGAGCACGGAACGCTGCTCGCGCTGCACCACCCGCCGCTCCCGCTGCCGATGCTGCGCGCGGCCGAGCTGATCGAGCTGCTCGAGCAGGACCGCCTCGCCGCGGTCATCCAGGGCTCGGACGTGCGCGGGATCCTCGCGGGGCACCTGCACTTCTCGACGTACTCGATCTTCGCGGGCATCCCGGTCTCGGTCGCGTCGGCCAGCTGCTACACGTCCGACCCGGCGCCGGTCGACCGCTTCGTGTCAGGCGTCGACGGCGGCCAGGCATTCACGATGGTCCACGCGTACGCCGACCGGCTGGTGCACACGATCGTGCCGCTCGTGCGTGGACCGGAGGTCAGCGCCGTGGGCCTCGACATCATGGCTGCCATCGAGGGGCTCACCGTGGAGGAGGCCCGTGAGTTGGCCTCCAACAAGACGTCGCCCTTCAACAGCCAGCACGAGAACCACGAGCGCTGACCGACCGGATCAGGACGTCGAGTTGCCGGTGACGACCACGTAGAACCGCTTGCGCGCTCCGTCAACCGTGACGGAGCCGTCGCTGTTGCGCGGGCTCACCACGAGGTGGTTGGTGTTCCCGGTGCCGGCCGGCGCGCAGTTGACCACGCCGGGCTGGCACATCGCGACCGCCGCCTCGCCGGAGAACTCCGGGTTGAGGTCCGGTCCGACCGCGCGCCCGTTCATGATCCCGTCACCGTTCTGGTCGGCCGTGTTCTGCAGCGCGATCGTGGCGATGATGCCGTTGTCGGTGAGGTCCTCGCCGGCATTGATGTAGACGTTGCCGTTGGCCGCCGCCGGGGCTGCGGGATAGCCCGCCGTGACGGAGAACCCTCCGGACTGGGCGATGATCGCGCCGGTCGCGTCGACCAAGGCCCAGCGACCGACGCCGGCCGGGCCGGCCGGACCGGTCTCGCCCTTGGCGCCCGCGGGGAGGGTGTCGCCGAAGTCCTTGACCCGGAGCGAGCCGTTCTTGATGTCCACGCCCTTGAGCGAGTTGTTCTTGATGTCCCCGGACTTCAGGGTGTTGTTCTTGACGTCTCCGCTGTCGATCAGGCCGGCGGCGGCGACGGAGGTGCCGCTGGTGGCGATCACGAGGGCGAAGATGGAGACGGCCATGGACGGCGACGGACGCCGGAGCTGCGGAAGACGCATGGGAGTGAACCCTTCTCGGAGGTGGTGTCGCCCGACGGCGACATGTGTCGTTCGAAGTGACATGGCTCACGGATTGATTTCGTTACACCCGTTCCACGATTGCTTCGCTCAGACGCCCTCGGTGCCGATCCCCGGATGCACGAACGGTCGGCCTGCCTGCATCTCCTCCACGGCACCGGGGTGCACGCGTCGCAGGTGGTCGAGCCCCCGCCGCCGGTAGCGCAGGATCTGCACGATGCCGAAGATCCAGAACGGATACTGCACGGCCATCGCCAGCCGGTAGTCGTCGAGCGCGTAGGCGTCCATGCCGCCCGGTTCGACCAGGTCGAGCACGATGCCGATTCCGGCCATCACCAGCAAGGACGCGGTGAAGCCGCCGACGTTGACGAGCCCGTTGGCGCGGCCGATCGCCTGCACCGGTGTGAAGGTGCGCGCCAGGTCGAAGCCCACCATCGAGGCCGGCCCTCCACTCGCGGTCGCGAACGCCATCACGACGACCAACCAGTGCGGGGCGACGCCCGGCCACAGCAGGACCGAGGTCCACGCGGTGGCCATCGTCAGCACGACGCCGATCACGATCCAGGAGCGGTACATCGGCAGCCGCGCGACCAGCCGCGCGAGCAGCAGTCCGCTCACCACCGCCCAGGCCGTCATCGCCATCAGCAGGCCGCTCGCCGCGCCCTCCGACCAGCCGAGCCCACGGACCAGGAAGGGAAAGCCCCACAGCAGGGCGAACACGGTCCCCGAGAACTGCGACGTGAAGTGCGACCACATGCCCAGCCGCGTGCCGGGGTTGCCCCACACCGTCCGGACGGACTGGGCCAGGGCACGCAGCTTGATGTGCACGACTTCGTCGCTGCGGTACGGCGAGTCCTTGACCAGGAACACGACGGCGATCAGCAGCAGCACCCCGACCGAGGAGACCGTGGCAAAGGCCCGGGTCCAGCCGAGCCGGTCGAGCAGGAGCGTCAGCGGCGCCGCCGCCGCGATCGCACCCATCTGGCCGGTCAGCCCCGTGAGCTGGGTGATCATCGGGGCCTGCCGGACCAGGAACCAGACACTGACGATCCGGATCACACTGACGAAGATCATCGCGTCGCCGGCACCGAGGACGGCTCGCGCCAGGACCGCGCCGCCGAACGACGTACTGAACGCGAAGGCCAGCTGGCCGGCGGTCATCAGCACGAGTCCGCACAAGAGCAACGTCCGCGACCCGAAGCGGTCGAGCAGCACACCGACGGGCACCTGCATCCCGGCATAGACGATGAGCTGGAGCACCGTGAACGTGGCCAGGCTGGTGGCGTTGATGTCGAAGCGGTCGGCCGCGAGGATGCCCGCGACGCCGAGCGAGCTGCGGTGGAAGACGGCCAGCACGTAGACCGCGAGCGCGACGCCCCAGATGGCCCACGCCCGACGCCGGCCGATGTCGTGGATCTGCTCGGTGCTCACGGCGTCAGCATCGCAGGGCGTTGCCGGCAAATGCCGAACGGCCCCGACAATGCGGGGCCGCTGGTGGCAGATGAAGGATTCGAACCTTCGAAGGCATAAGCCGACGGATTTACAGTCCGTTCCCATTGGCCGCTCGGGCAATCTGCCGGGTGCTGTCCCCCAGCCAAGGGCGAGCTTGGCCGGGCGACAACGAGACGAAAGGATAGCGTCAGACCTACTAGAGATGAAAACCGGAGGAGCCCCATGGCCGACTCAAGCTTTGACATCGTGAGCAAGCTCGACCGTCAGGAGGTGGACAACGCGCTGAGCCAGGCGGCCCGCGAGATCGCCACCCGATTCGACTTCAAGGGCACCGGCGCCACGATCGAGTGGAAGGGCGAGCAGGCGATCGAGATCGTCGCGTCGGCCGACGACCGCGCCAGCGCTGTGCTCAGCGTCTTCCAGGACAAGCTGATCAAGCGCGACCAGAGCCTGAAGATCCTCGATGCCTCCGAGCCGCGCCAGTCCGGCCAGGTGTCGAAGATCGACATCGTGCTCAAGGAGGGCATCACCTCCGAGGACGCCAAGAAGATCTCCAAGCTGATCCGCGACGAGGGCCCCAAGGGCGTCAAGGCGCAGGTCCAGGGCGACGAGCTCCGCGTCTCCTCGAAGAAGCGCGACGACCTCCAGGCTGTCCAGGCGCTGGTGAAGTCGCAGGACTACGACTTCGCGGTGCAGTTCACCAACTACCGCTGATCTGGCATGTTTGCGCTGGTCAGCGCGTTGTCAGGGATCGTCAGTCCGCACAGAGTCCGCGGGGAGTACGCCGACCTGCCGCATCAACTCGGTCGCGGCCGCTCGCGTCCGGTCCTCCGCGGTGGGCCACAGGTGGCTGTAGGTGTTGAGGGTGATTGAGGCACTGGCGTGGCCAAGCGCACGCTGGACGGTGACGACGTCACAGCCCGCAGCGATGAGGCCGCTGGCGTAGAAGTGGCGCAGATCGTGGAGAGTGAACTCCTCGAGTCCGACCTTGGCCCGGATCAAGCGCCACTGGTGGCCGGCGCTGTTGCGGTTGAGCAAGGCGTTGCCTGACTGGAAGAGCCAGCGCTCGTCGCCGTACGTGCCGATCTGCGCGATATGCGATGTGAGGCACCCGGTGAGGCTCTCGGGGATGGGTACGTCGCGCTCACTTCCCGCCTTGGGCACGAGGATCTCGTGCTGGTTTCTGACCTGCCCCTGGACCTGACGCCTCACCCTCAGAATGTGAGCCTCGGTGTCGACGTCTCCGGCTTGGACCGCGGCAGCCTCGCCGAGCCGTAGTCCCGCGAAGGCGCAGAGGGCGACGTACGCACGGAACTCGTCAGGGGCGGCGGCGAGCACCTCGCTGACCTGTTCGGGTGTCGGGATGGTCATGGCGATGTGGCGTCGGCGCTGCTTCGGCAGCCTCACGCCCCTGGCGGGGTTCTCGACAATCATCCGGTCCCTCACCGCCGCCGCGAGTGCCATGTGGACGTAGTTGAAGCGGGTGCGGAGCGTCGAGGCCGCAAGCCCCCGCGTGCGGGATTCGGTTGGGAGCGTCATCGCCTTGATCCACTCCTCGACATGGGCACGACGTAGCGACCGCAGTTGCACGTCCCCGAACGTCACTGAGTTGGCGGCCAGGTTCGCGGTCGCCCTTGTGGACGACGTCCACGTCTGCCGCCTTGACCACGTCGCCCACCACTCGGCGAACGTGACCTTGCCGGCGTCGGGCTCGACGTACGCACCCGTGATGATCGAGGTGGTGACCTCGTCGAGCCATCGCTGCGCGTCGACCTTGCGGGGGAAGTGCCGGGCATGCTCTCTTTGCCCGCGAGGTCGCGATAGCGCGCCCGCCACTTGCCCCCTGCCCGCTTGACGATGCTGGCCATGGTTACTCGCCGGCCTGCCCTTCGACCCTGGCGAGCACATCCTCGAAGCGGTAGCGCAGGTGCTTGCCGAGGTGACGGCACGGCGGTCCGTCGCCACACGCGCGCCAGTAGCGCAGGGTGTTGACCGAGATGCCGAGGTAGTCGGCGACCTCGGCGATCTTCCAGAGTCGATCGGGGTTGATGTTGGGCATGGCGCCTCCTCGGAGTCTGCAGGCGCAGCATCCGGCGCCCGTCACCGTTATCAAGCGCGAACCGGTGTGCGAGTGGACAACCGCGCAGAAACCGGGGGCTGTGGCTGTGAAGCAACGGTTGGCACCAGCACGCCGATGGATGCGCGAGAATCAGCGCATGGAACGAGAGTTGACTGAGCGCGAGCGCGCCGTGCTCGACTTCCTGCTGTCAGCGGACTTCGAGGACGTCGACGATTTGCGCCGGCAGGCGGCGAGCGTCCTCGTGACAGGCGGGTGCGAGTGCGGCTGTCCCTCGATTGACTTCGGTCACCCGGACGTTGGGCCTGGAATCAATCCCGTCGTCAACGCCGAGATCAAGGACACTAACGACACCCTCTTCGTCTTCACCCAAGGTCCTTGGCTGGCCGGCATCGAATACGTCGGCTACGACGACCAGCCGGCCCAACTGCCGGATCCTGCAGCCTTGGTGATCTTCTAATGGGCGGCGAAGCGGTCGTACCGGACCCCGCACGGGCCTTTCCCGAGAGGCTCTTGGGTGCTGTGCAGGAGGCGCTTCAGGTCATGCCTCCACCGGAGTACTCATCCACCGGATGCATCGAGCGATCAAACTCGCGGGAGTGGCCCGCCATCGACGTGGGCGGCGAATCCGTAAGCATTCCCTATCGGGTCTACAACCCAGTAGTCAGGCAGGATGCCGCGCTGTCGTCCGATGGCCGCCTGGTGCTGGCATGTCTTTACAGTCGCCACAACGATGGCCGAGTTCGCCAAGCGCAACTGTCCCGGATCCTCGCTTCCGACGACGAAGCAGTAGCGCCCTTCGTCCTGCAGCTTCTCGGCGAGTACGTCGTCGAGATCGCCCAGGATGTCCTGCGATTCGCTGAATTGGAGCTGCCTACTCGCCCGACGCTCAAAGCCGCCTTCGAGTCGTTCGCCCGGTTGAATCCGTCCTTCGTGCGACTGACTCAGGAACGAGCCGTCAGCTACTGGGCGGCCTACTACTGTCGGGAGTACCTCTGGTTCAAGGACTACCCAGCCGCCATCGCCCTCCGGCTTCTCGTGTCTAGCGACGGCGAGGCGTGACTGCGGCGATCAGGCTGGCGAGGGAGCGCACCGAGGTAGCCCACTTCGGATCGCTCAGCTGATCGTTGCGAGCCAAGTCGGCCAGGTGGTCGAGGACTCGGCGGCATGCAACTGGCGACTCCATTACGCGGTTGGCGCACTCGTTGAGGTCGTGCGCGTCCTGTACAACGACCCTCTCGACCACCTTCACTGCGATCGCGCCGTTCGCGGCCGCGCGCCTCTCCTCGTAGGCCGCTCGCTTGCAGCGATCCGAGCACCACGTCGCCGGCCGCCCCGTGCGCCGGACAGCCGATCGGTCCGCCACATCGAGGGCACGTCCGTTCATCCACATCGTCAGCGTAACGACTTTCGTACGGACTAAACCGTTCGGCGCAGTGCAAAGGGTGTGTCGTCAGGAGCCTGCGAGCGGCGTGAGCGTGTCCACTCTGGCTGCCTTGTGCGCTTGAAGGAGCATGGACAGGCTGGACATGTCGAGGACGCTGTCGAGGCAGGGGAATCGGATCGCGGCACAACAGCGCAAGAAGCGGCGCCAGATCGCCCGCCTGGTTCGGGAAGCTCAACGTTCGTCACCTGAGGCAGCCCAACGCCGGGAACTCGTTCGTGCCGCGACCCGATCAGGTCGCGCCGCCGTCAAGGCAAGAGCTGCCGCCGAGCTGCGCCTGGTCGACGCCCTAAACCGCCTGCTCGACGCCGGCCTCAGCATCCGGGATGCGAGCGAGCGGATCGGAATCGGCTACCACCAGGCGCGACAGCTGCTTCGTCCCGCCGCAGGAGTGACCGTGTCAGCTTTGGCTCTCCGGGTACCAGATGGTCAACTCGCCGCCGGGTGCGCAAACGATGAGCAATCCGTCGTCTGAGTTTATCTGCCACGACTCGTAGTGCTCGTCCGAATCCACGCCGATGACCAGGCCGCCCTTCAACTCAACCACTAGCTTTCCGTCGTCGACAGAAAGCCGAATGACGGGTTGGCTGAGCGCGGAGAGCAAGCTGGTCACAGCGACCGGGTCGTCCCGATCAAGCGACGCCGTCCGATCAGAATTCGGCAGCCGCAGCTCGAGGGTTTCGTGCTCGACCTGGATCTCACGGCTGACGGAACCGATGTCCTCGCCCCAGAAAGCGAGCCGGATAGCAAACCTACTCACGCTGAACTGCGACAACTTCCGGCCGACGATCAATTGCAGTTGCTCCGCCAATCGCGGATCAGCGGATGCCGCCGAGCCCGACGCGTCGCTCACGCGGACCGACGATCCCGAGATCAGGGACGCCACCTTGGCGGCAAAGTCATCGGCTCCTTCGGACATGGACGAAGTGTAGGCGTCGACGCGGACACCGTTTCGTATTACGATTGCAGTGTGGATGTCCACGACTCAGCGCGGAAACACGGGATTAGCGATGACGACCTCGTCCAAGCTGGGACGGAGTTCCTGATCGCGTACCCCCTCGACGAAGGACCACCGTCGAAGGAGTTGCGACTCGGATTCGACCAGTCAGGTCGACTCCTGGAAGTCATCGTGCTGCTTCTGGACGACGGCACCGATCTGGCCATCCACGCCATGAAGTGCCGACCCAAGTACTTTGATCTGCTGCCATGAGGAGGACGAACATGACCAAGAAGACCGTCAAGGGTCAGCCCGTCACGGACGAGCTGATCGAGCGACTTGCCCGCGAGGCCGAGGCAGGCTACGACGTACGCACGTTGAAGCGACGCGGCGGTCGTAAGCCGCTCGGCTCCTCAGCCGCACGGGTCATCCCTGTCCGACTCGACCCCTAGCTTGAGGCCGCCCTCAAGGCTCGCGTCGACGCCGACCACACCAACACCAGCGAAGTCATCCGCGACGCCCTCCGCGCCTGGCTCCAGTCCGCGTAGCGCTCGATGTCAACCAGCGCCGCTCAATCGGCTGCGTGCTTTGCCGAGGCCGTCCAGCAGCGCTCCGTGTACACCGTGCGCGACACTGGCGGCACCCTGCACCACCGAGCGGATCGAGCGTAGCCGTTCTGGTCCAAACGAACGCGTGCCGAGCGGATCATCCAGACCGTTTCCGCCCATTCGTCGTTCGCTGTCGTGGAGATTCCGCTCGACGCGTTCGTGAATCGATGGCTTCCTGGGTTCGAGCGGGACGGGATTCGAGTCGGAGTCAACTGGTCCGGCGATCGCGCCACGGGGTACGACCTGACCGGCTCCGAAGTGGGCCCTTCGCCTGGGGCAGTCCGCACACAGTCCGCAAGAAATCGAGGAGCAGCCGTGATCGACCACCACGCGGCGTACACCGAGGCCGCCGATTCACGCTCAACCGGCCATCACCGCGACTCACTGAGCGCCCCGACCCCGTTCACCAACTACCGCTGATTCACGCTCAGAAACGTGTGAGGCCGGGGCGAGCGGATGTGCCGCTCGCCCTTGCAATGGGGGCGCCATTTCACGCGCTCAGGCAAGCGAGAGGAAGAACTTCTCCATCTTCTTCACATCCACGCCGTCGATGCCGTCGATGCCGTCGCCGACGGCCAGGCACTGCTGGAGTCCGCTGGCGACTATGGCGAAGCCGGCCCGGTCGAGCGCCTTGGAGACTGCGGCGAGCTGGGTGACGACGTCCTCGCAGTCACGCCCCTCCTCCAGCAGCCGCAGCACGCCCGCGAGCTGACCCTGGGCGCGCTTGAGACGGTTGATGACCGGGGTCATGGTGGTGGGGTCCAGCTCCATCAGTGCTCCTTCGTCAGCGCCGCAAGAGCTGCGGTCAGGCGTTGCTTGGCGTCGGCGGCAACGGTGTCGAGTGCTGCATCGTCCGCCAGGCCCATCATTGCGTCGGGGTTGAAGGCCTCCACCATGGTGGTGTCCGGGCCGATCGAACGGACCACCACGTTGCACGGCAGGACGGCGGCGATCGAGGGGTCCACCCGGATCGCCTCGTAGGCCAGCGCCGGTCGGCAGGCGCCCAGGATCGTCTGTGGCGGTAGGTCGACGCCGAGCTTGGACCTCATCGTGGCGGCCAGGTCGATCTCGGTGAGGATCCCGAAGCCCTCGTCGGCCAGGGCGGCGCGAGTCGCCTCGAGCACCTCGTCATACGGACCGGTGATCGTGGCGGACAGGGTGAAGGTGCCCATCAGGCGCTCCTTGCCTGGGTGGTGGCGTCCTCCACGTCGAGCTCGACGACGGCGGTGATCAGCTGCTCCAGACCAGCGGCAGGGAGGGCGCCTGGCTGCGAGAAGACCAGCACTCCACGCTTGAAGACCATGAGGGTCGGGATCGACGTGATGTGCGCCGCCGCCGCGAGCGCGGACTCGGCCTCGGTGTCGATCTTCGCGAAGACGATGTCGGGGTGTGCCTCGCTCGCTCGCTCGTAGACGGGTGCGAACTGGCGGCAGGGGCCGCACCACGAGGCCCAGAAGTCGACGAGCACGATCTCGTGCTCCTCGATGGTGGCCTCGAAGTTCTCGGCACCCAGGTCAAGGGTTGTCATGGCTGCTCCTTCAGGTTGTGGGAGATACCCCCCGGGGTGTTTTGCATTCATCGTACATACCCCCTAGGGTATTTGACAACAGCCCGAGAACCCCCCCTGGTGGCCCGTCGTCGCGCTCACCGCGGTCCGTGTCCCTTCCCCGGCCTGACCAGACCTGTTCCGACCACGAAAGAGATCCCCATGTCTTCGACGGCCCAACGCATCCACCCCCCTGCCGCCGCCCCC
>JBDSPC010000113.1:0-6794 GCA_039914485.1 Nocardioides sp. | reverse complement strand
ATGATCAGGTCCTCCGAGAGGTCGTCACCGACGAGGTCGGCGAGCGCGGTGGCGGCGGCCAGCTTCATGTTCTCGGTGATCGCCGTCGCGTGCACGTCGAAGGCGCCGCGGAAGATCCCCGGGAAGGCCAGCACGTTGTTGATCTGGTTGGGGAAGTCGGAACGACCGGTGGCGACGACGCGGGCGTACTTGTGGGCCACGTCGGGGTGCACCTCGGGCGTCGGGTTGGCCAGGCCGAAGATGATCGCGTCGGGCGCCATCGACGCCACGATCTCCTCGGGCACGGTGCCGCCGGACACGCCGATGTAGACGTCGGCACCGGCCATGGCATCGGCCAGGGTGCCGCTGCGGCCGAAGTTGTCGGCCGTGTCCTGGGCGAGCGCGGCCTTGACCGGCGTGAGGTCGGAGCGAGTGGAGCTGAGCACGCCCTGCCGGTCGATGACGGCGATGTCGCGGACGCCGGCTCCCAGCAGGATGCGGGCGACGGCCACGCCGGCGGCGCCGGCGCCGGAGATGACGACGCGGGTGCCCTCGGGGGTGCGCTCGGTCAGGCGGAGTGCGTTGGTCAGTGCGGCGAGGGCGACGACGGCGGTGCCGTGCTGGTCGTCGTGGAAGACGGGGATGTCGAGGCTGGCCTTGAGCCGGTCCTCGATCTCGAAGCAGCGCGGCGCTGAGATGTCCTCGAGGTTGATGCCACCGAAGCTGGGAGCGAGCCGCTGGACGGTCTCGATGATCTCCTCGACGTCGGTCGTGTCGAGGCAGATCGGCACGGCGTCGACGCCGCCGAACTGCTTGAACAGCACGGCCTTGCCCTCCATCACCGGCATCGCGGCGGCCGGGCCGATGTCGCCCAGCCCGAGGACGGCCGTGCCGTCGCTGACGATGGCGACCACGTTGGGCACCCAGGTGTAGTGCTGGGTCATGCCCGGATCTGCGGCAATCGCCTCGCAGACGCGGGCGACGCCAGGGGTGTAGGCCAGTGACAACTCGTCTCGACCGGTCAGCTCGACGGTCGAAACGGTCTCCATCTTGCCCCCGAGGTGCAGGTCGAAGACGGGGTCACCGGCGAAGGGGTGCGACTCCGGTTCCATGTCCCCGATCCTTCCACAGCCCGCCCCCGCGGCAGCAGGCGTCCCACCCGGGATTCACATTCGGCGAGGGGTTGGCCACAGTCGCAGGCGGACGACGCCCAGCACGGACTCGCTCGCCACGGGGCCCCGATGGCGGGAGTCGACACCCTCGTCGGGGTTGTCGCTCAACAGCCACCATGCGGCCTCGCCCGTTCGTGAGGTGCGCTCTTCGACCGCGCGCTTGACGGCCACCGTCCCGTCGGCGAAGCGGGCGATCACGACGTCTCCGGCGGCCGGCGCTGCGGCGTACGAGACAAGGAGGCGGTCGCCGTCGGCCAGGGTCGGCGTCATGGACCGCCCGCGCACGACGGCCATTCCGTAGCGACCACCCGTGCGGGTGGAACCCCGATGAAATGGCCTCTTCACGCGGAGTAGTGTCGCAGCGAACGTGAATTCTCACCTACCTGAGAGGACTGCGATGTTCCCCCAGCTCTTCGCTCCCACCATCGATGTCTCGGCCCACTGCGACCTGCCGTGCGGCGTCTACGACCCCGCCCAGGCCCGCATCGAGGCCGAGTCGATCAAGGCGATCATCGCCAAGGTCGCCGACAACGACGACGCGGACTTCCGCACCCGCGCCATCCTGATCAAGGAGCAGCGCTCGGAGCTCGTCAAGCACCACCTGTGGGTCCTGTGGACCGACTACTTCAAGCCGCCGCACTTCGAGAAGTACCCGCAGCTGCACACCCTCGTCAACGAGGCCACCAAGCTGGCCGGTGCCAGTGGCACCAAGGGTGAGCTCGACGCCGGCAAGGCCGACGAGCTGCTCGCCAAGATCGACGAGATCGCCGAGATCTTCTGGGAGACCAAGAAGGCCTGACGATCACGCAGGACGCCGCCTCAGCACCGCTGAGGCGGCGTCTCGTGCGTTCGGGCTCGACCCACCTGCTGGGGTGAGAGACTGTACCGAAAGCGCGTGACCGACTGACGGGCGCCGGGACCCCATGGAGTGCGCGTGGCAGAGATAGCGATCGCGACACCGGCGACACCGCCGGTCGCGAAGACCGCCAACGCGATCGCCAAGGCCGCACTCGTGATGCTGCTGGCCCTGGCGCTGCTCTATCCCGACCAGAGTCACCTGCGCGACAAGGCCGCGGGAATGCGGGCCGTCGGCTACCCGATCGTCTCGTTCGCGGTGCCGCTCCTGTGGTGGACGCTGTGGCGCGACCGGATGTCGTTCCCCTGGCTGCCCGACCTGCTGATCACGATCACGTGCTTCACCGACATCCTCGGCAACCGGATGGACCTCTACGACACGATCGTCTGGTTCGACGACTGGATCCACTTCATGAACACCGGCCTGCTCGCCGCGGCCATCATCCTGCTGAGCCTCCCCCACACCAGCGGCCTGGGCCGCTGCGTCGAACGCGCGCTGGCGGTGGGAGCAACCGGCGCCATCGCCTGGGAGCTGGCCGAGTACTTCGCCTTCATCAGTCGCACCTCGCAACGTTCCTTCGTGTACGGCGACACGCTGGGCGACCTCGCCCTGGGAGTCTCCGGCGCGCTGGTGGCCGGCATCCTGGTGCACCGGCTCTGGCGCCGGGGCCTGCTCGTCGCGACCTGAGCGCCCCCGCTCGTCACGGCCCGTCCGTACGCTGTCGGCCATGGACGACCCACGAAGTATCAGCCGTTCACCCGCGCAGGCTCCCGGGGGTGAACGGACCTGATGGACGCACAGACCTTCCTCAACTTCGGCCTGGTCCTGCTCTTCGTGCTGTTCGGTGGCGTGTTCGCCGCCACCGAGATCGCGCTCGTGTCCCTGCGCGAGAGCCAGTTGACCGCCATCGAGCGACAGGGCGCTCGCGGTGCCCGGGTCGCTGCCGTGGCCCGCAATCCCAACCGGTTCCTGGCCGCGGTGCAGATCGGTGTCACCGTGGCCGGCTTCTTCTCCGCGGCGTACGGCGGGTCGACCCTCGCGCCCGACCTGGCGCCGTACCTCGAGCGACTCGGCATGGGCGAGGACGCGGCCCGGACCACGGCCCTCGTGGCGCTCACCCTCTTCATCGCCTACCTGTCCCTGGTCCTCGGCGAGCTGGTCCCCAAGCGCCTGGCCCTGCAGAAGTCCGCCGGCGTCGCGCTGGCCGTGGCCCCGGTGCTGGACCGGTTCGCGACGCTCATGCGCCCGGTCATCTGGCTGCTGTCGCTGTCGACCAATGCGCTGGTACGTCTGCTCGGTGGTGACCCGAACGCCACCAGTGAGCAGCTGTCGGAGGTAGAGCTGCGCGAGCTGGTCTCGACCCACGACGACCTCGACGAGCAGGAGCGCCGCATCCTCAGCGACGTCTTCGCCGCCACCGAGACCAGCATCAAGGAGGTCATGCGTCCTCGCGGTGATGTGTCCTTCGTCGACGGACGCCTGAGTCTCGCCGAGGCGGCGCGACAGGTCCACGACAGGCCCTACTCCCGCTATCCGGTCACCGGGGACGGCTTCGACGACATCCTCGGCTTCCTCCACGTCCGCGACCTGCTCGGTCCCGCCGCCGACGATCCTCGCCTCGTCTCCGACCTGGCGCGCCCGATCCTGGTGCTGCCCGGCAGCAAGATGGTCCTGCCCACGGTGGCGACCATGCGTCAGGAGGGCGTGCACCTGGCCGTGGTGGTCGACGAGTACGGCGGCACCGACGGCATCGTGACCCTCGAGGACCTGGTCGAGGAGCTCGTCGGCGAGATCCGCGACGAGTACGACCTCGAGGAACCCGCGACGACCGGCGACAGGTCGGACATCGATGGCGGCGCCAGCCTGGAGGACTTCGCCGAGGACACGGGCATCGCGCTTCGCGACGGTGGCTACGAGACCGTCGCCGGCTACGTCATCTCGTTGCTCGGGCACATCCCCACGACCGGTGAGCAGGTCGGCGTGGAGGGCGGCCGGCTGGAGGTGACCGAAGTGGTGGGGCATCGAATCACGCGGCTCACGCTGCACCGCGACTCGTAGGCCGGCGGGCCCCGGTTAGGGTGTGCCCACCGAACCAATCTCGAGAACGGGACGCAGATTGTGAGTGCCCCCACCAGCGGCGACAGCGCGACCGGAGATCTCACCCGCGCGGATGTCGAGCTGCGGTTGCCGGCTGACGGCGCCTACGCCTCCGTGCTCCGCACGACCACGGCCGCACTGGCGGCCCGCCTGGACTTCACCATCGACGACATCGAGGACCTGCGGATCGCCGTGGCCGAGGCCGGTGCGCTGGTCCTGCCCGCGGCCGATCCCGAGGCAGCGCTGACCGCCCGCTTCCACCTGGGCCGGGGCACGATGACCGTCGAGGTCTCGACGGACGCGATCGACAACCCCGAGCCCGACCTCGAGAGCTTCGCGTGGCAGGTGCTCGACACCTTGGCCAGCGATGCGCACGTGACGTCCGCGGAGGGCGTCTTCCGGGTCAGGTTCACGATGACGTCCCAGCTGGCCGCGGGTGCGGCCGACCAGCCGCCGGGAGCAGAGCTCTGAGATGACTCAGGACGCGACGGGGGACGGCGCGGTGGTGGACGGTGCGGAGGCCGTCGACGACGACGCGCCAGTGGAGTTGACCAGGATCGAGATCACGCGCAAGAGAAGCGCGGAGTTCTTCGTGATCTTCAGGGACGAGGAGCTCTCCGAGGCTACGCGCGCGATGGCGCGCGAGGACCTGGTGCGCCTGCACCTGCCGCTCGTCGAGCACTGCGCGCGCCGGTTCCGCAACCGCGGCGAGCCGCCTGAGGATCTCGTGCAGGTCGGGACGATCGGCCTGATCAAGGCGGTGGACCGGTTCGACACAGAGCGCGGCGTCGAGTTCTCGACCTATGCGACTCCCACGATCATCGGCGAGATCAAGCGCTACTTCCGCGACAAGGGCTGGGCGATCCGGGTGCCTCGCCGGTTGCAGGAGCTGCGCATGCAGATCACTGCCACCACGGCAGAGCTCACGCAGAAGCTCGGCCGCTCCCCCACCCCGCGCGAGCTCGGTGAGGCGATCGGGTGCAGCGTGGAGGAGATCATCGAGGGGATGGAGTCGAGCAACGCCTACTCCACGCTCAGCCTCGACGCCAGCGACAGCTCCGACGACGGCCCGCCGAGCCTGCTGGACTCCCTGGGCGTCGACGACCACAACCTCGAGCACGTCGACATCCGGGAGTCGATCAAGCCGCTCCTCGAGGGTCTGGACCCACGCGAGAAGCGGATCCTGCTGCTGCGGTTCTTCAAGAACATGACGCAGTCGCAGATCGCGGAGGAGATCGGCGTCTCCCAGATGCACGTGTCACGACTGCTGACCAAGACCCTCAAGCAGCTGCGGGAGTCGCTCGAGCAGGACTAGGGCGCGCCGTCGGCCTCGTTGAGCGCCTCGATGCTCGCGGGGTGCAGCATGCCGGCGAGCACGATCACGGCGACCACGGCGATCACGACCGACACCACGGTCGTCTCGCCGCCACGCAGGTTCCACGCGAGACCCAGGCCGATCAGCTGGGCCAGCAGGATCGGCCCTCGCGGCCACGTGTGCCCGCGCGTGATCAACCAGCCGCATCCCACCAGGAGCACGCCGAAGGCGGCGAAGAAGACCGCCGTGGTCAGTCCCATCGTGACTCGGCCACCGGTGAGGTTGGCCATCTCGAGCACCGCCAGCGCGACCAGCAGCAGGCCTTCGACGGCCGTGATCGAGGCCGCCGTCACCAGTGGTGGCGGGGCGGACGGGGAATTCTCGCTGTTCACATCGGCAGCCTATGCGGCACGATCGTGGGGGCGCCGGGCGGCCGATGTAGTGGCTTTGTGACGGAAGTGACCCTGACAAGGGGTTGTTTATCGATCCACTTCTTGCCACGCTGGGCCTGCGCTCGTGAATGGGTTCACATTTCCGTGCCCAAATCACGCCCGCCCGGGCTCCGCTGACCGCCCGCACACAGCCTGCAGATACTGAAAGAGGAACCCCCACTCCATGGATTGGCGCTCGCGCTCTGCCTGCCTCGACGAGGACCCGGAGCTGTTCTTCCCGATCGGCAACACCGGTCCGGCCATCCTCCAGATTGAGGAGGCCAAGCAGGTGTGTCGACGCTGTGAAGTGCGCGAACAATGCCTCGCGTGGGCGCTGGAGGCGGGCCAGGACCACGGTGTCTGGGGCGGCCTGAGCGAGGGCGAGCGCCGCTCGCTCAAGCGTCGTAACGCTCGGGCCCGGGTCCGCACGGCCTGAGCAACATCGGCTCGGAGCCTCAGTCCATCGGTACGTCGATCCGGGCCACGGTGCCCGGACCGCCGGGGCGGCCGCCGATCTCGAGGTGGCCCCCCAGCTCGGACTCCACCAGGGTGCGCACGATCGAGAGTCCGAGGCTGGTCGAGTCGTCCAGCACGAATCCGTCGGGCAGCCCCCGGCCGTCGTCGTCGAGGGTGACCAGACGGCGGTCCGAGCTGGTCTGCACGCCCAGCACGATCTCACCGATCTCACCGACCCCCGGACTGGTCGTGGTGTCGAGGCCATCGACGGCGTAGCCGTGCTCCACGGCGTTCTGCAACAGCTCGGTGAGGACCATCGCCAGCGCGTTCGCCGCCTCGGAGGACAGCACGCCGAAGGCGGCGAAGAAGACCGCCGTGGTCAGTCCCAGCGTGACTCGGCCACCGGTGAGGTTGGCCATCTCGAGCACCGCCAGCGCGACCAGCAGCAGGCCTTCGACGGCCGTGATCGAGGCCGCCGTCACCAGTGG
>JBDSPC010000066.1:0-7966 GCA_039914485.1 Nocardioides sp. | reverse complement strand
GCGCCTGACGTTTCACGGCCTGCCTTCGGGTGTGCTTGGAGTGCGGGGATCGTTCCACTCCGCCAGCGCCAGCGTCACAGGTCCAGCTCGACGATGACCGCCGCGTGGTCGGAGGCCTGGTGGACCGATTCGGTCATCTCGGGGTAGGTCTCCCAGGCGGTGGGCCGGGTCACCCGGTCGCCCCAGATGCCCTTGCGGAAGACGCGTCCGCCCACGAACGCTGGTTCGAGGGACCGCGACAGCAGGACGTAGTCCAAGCGGTCACGCAACCCGCAGGGCGCGAAGGTGCCCGGCCGGTTGCCGACGTCGAACCCGGGCAGGTCGTAGCACGAGACGAGTGGTCCGGCCGGGTCGAAGAGCGTGGCCAGGTTCGGCGGCGGCTGGCCGACTGCGGGCGGCCCCTCATTGAGGTCGCCCACCACGATGACGTGCTCACCCGCGGCGACGAGATCGTCGGCGATCTCCCGGACCTTGGTGGCCTGTCGGAGCCGTTGGCTGCCGCCACCGCCGGACTGGGACTTGAAGTGGTTGACCAGCACGTGCACGACGATTCCGGCGGGCGTGCTCACGGTGTAGTCGCAGCAATCCCTGCTGAAGATGGTCCCGGTGGCGTCCACCGCGTCGACGTACGACCGAATGCTCTCGATGGGGAACCCGACCTTGGTCAGCAGCCCGACGTCGATGCCGCGCTCGTCATTGCCGTCCACGAGCATCAGGTGGCGGTAGCGCCGGGCGAGCAGCTCGGTGTTAAGGCGGATCATGGACGGTCGGTCCTCTACCTCGACGATGGCCAGGATGTCGGCGTCGAGCTCGGAGATGACCCTGGCCGTCATCCGGGTGCCGATCTCGTTGACGGCTTCGGTGGCCAGCTCCAGCCACCCGATCCAGTCGCGCCTACCGGTTGCTTCGACGACCACGTCGAGAGTGGTGTCCTGGGGCTCCCGGTCGAACTTGCCGCGGTTCTTGCGCAGCCAGGCCCACCTCGGGTTGCTGCTGAGCTTGCGCCGGATGGCTCCGTGCTGATTGCGGTAGTAGACGTCAACCGCCAGCAGCAGCTCACGCATCCGGATGCGGTCCGCGTCGGTGTAGATCGCCTTGCCGATGAGGGCGTTGAACTCGCGGTAGGCGGCGAGGACCTGCTCCCCGGCTGCGTCGGTCTCGGCGTTGAAGGCGCGCGGACGCGCGAACAGGTTCTCCACGTTGAACGAAGCCACGGTCGTCGTCATGTCACTCCCTCCGGGCGCGGAACCTGTTCGGATCGGTCCTACCTGTAGGACATGCGGAGGGGCTTGTCGAATACTCCGCACGGGCCGTCGGGAAGTCGGGGAGCCGCACCCTGGCGCTCGGATGGTTCTCGAGGTGGTTCATACTGAGCCCTGTCAGCTTCACCGAGGCTGGCTTCGCGGACGTGGTGTAGTTGCAGCACGCTTCCCTTCCAGGGAAGGGGTCGAGGTTCAAATCCTCGCGTCCGCTCCAGCTGCCCGTGTTGACCCCCGAAGCGTCGTCCTGCGACCGAGCCGGCCCGACTGTGCGTGAGGGCGGCTAGTCCGCAGCCAGAACGAGCGAGACTCGGTCCGGCTCGGGTTCGGTGCCCGGGGCGATGATCCGCTCGGCACCGCCGTAGAGGTCGAGGCGCACGACGTACTGACGATCCCCGCTGACCACCGTGATGACGGGCGTTTCCTCGCCCTCCCACGCAACGCGGTCGTTGATCCCGACGACGCCGTTGCGCGGTCCGATCAGCTCGTAGTCGACGATCACCTCTCCCGTGGCGGCGTCGAGGATCGCCAGGCTCGGCGAACCGTTGCCATCGAGGTAGCTCGCCAGCCCAACGACGTACTTTCCGTCGGGGCTGAAGTCCGCGAGCGTGTAGTCAC
Source organism: Nocardioides sp. (assembly GCA_039914485.1). GTDB lineage: Bacteria > Actinomycetota > Actinomycetes > Propionibacteriales > Nocardioidaceae > Nocardioides. The sequence continues at coordinate 6,089 of JBDSPC010000066.1, read as the reverse complement.
AGGTGGACCAGGCCGGCGTGCTCGTTCGGGTCTGCGCGTCGATCACGGCGGAGCACGAGGTCAGGTCCTTCCGCACCTTGGTGACCCCGGCGATCACGCCGGTGGCCGATGACGCAGCCCAGGGGCGGATGAAGCCCCGGACCGGTGTCGCGGCCGAACCGTCGACACGCATCGTGGTCAACGCTCCGTCCGCCGGGTCGGTCTGCGTGACGACGACCTCGGTGTCCGAGGCGAAGCCCACGACGTCGAGGCGGGCCTCGGCCGGACCTTCCGCGAGTGGGGTGCGGCGTTCCTCTCGGCTGCCGTCAGCGGTGACGTCCACGACGTACCACCTGGTGTTGTCGTGCTCCGCCCACGCGATGCGGGCCCCGTCCGCCGACACGGCCAGCCGGCTGGAGGTCGGAGCCTCGTCCAACACCTCGAAGTCGGCGTCGAGCTGTCGCCACGAGTAGGCGCCCTCGTTGTTGACCACCCCGATCCAGCCGTCGAGGTAGGGAGTCAGCTGGTCGTACGCCTCCGGAAGCTCGGTGACCTCACCATCGGCGATCAGGCTCGGAGTGTCGACGTCGAGCAGCGGCACGGCCAGCGTGTCGCTCGTCGGTGCGCTGCGCGTGTCGATGCGGACCGTGCCGGTGATGATGGAGTCCGGGGTCTGGGTGGCGGGCTGTACGGCGCTGCGCTGGACCGGCCCGACGAGGCTGAGGCCCACGGGGACGGCGATCGCGAGCACGGCAGCGACGGCAGCTCCGGCGGTGACCGCCCGCTGGCGCTGGATCCGGCGCGCCCGACTGCGCACGTCGCCGACGGTGAGCGGTGAGCGGTGGAGCGGGTCGACCGTGCGGTGGAGCGCGTCGTGGACCTGGTCCTCAAGGGGAGCGTCATTCATCGTTCGTCTCCGGACTCGTGGGGGTTGAGCGACTGGGGGGCGCGGGCACGCAGACTGGCGAGGGCGCGACTGGCCTGGGACTTGACGGTGCCGACCGAGATTCCGAGCACGTCGGCGATCTCAGCCTCGCTGAGCTGTTCGTAGTAGCGGAGCACGACCACCGACCGCTGCTTCGGCGCCAAGGTCGAGACGTAGGACCACAGCGCGCCGCCGAGCCCGTCGTCGTACGACTCATGGGCGCCGGTCTCGGGCATCGTGTCGGTGGAGTGCTCGCGGCGCTTCCAGGCCCGGCGCCAGAGCGAGTTGTTCTCGTTGACCATGATCCGGCGCACGTAGCCGTCCAGAGCCTCCCGGTCGCGGACCTTGTCCCACGACAGGTAGAGCTTGGCGAAGGCGTTCTGGAGCAGGTCCTCGGCGCTGGCGTGGTCGCCGGCGAGAAGGTAGGCCGTCCGGTAGAGAGCGGGCTGGCGCGCGGCCATGTACGCCGAGAAGTCGGCGTCCTTGTCGGCTCTCCTGGGGGCGCTCATGTCGGCGCGCTCGGTCTGCGAACCCATGTCGACCAGTGTCGCGGTCACCCTGTACCTCCTGCTCCACCCTCGTACGTCGTGTGCGTGGCGTGTCGAGGTGAGGACGCGGTCGGTGAGCGGGGGGTTGCATCGTTTTCTGCGAAGTCAGCAGGCCGTATTGACGAGTGTCGGAAGTTGTCGGAAAACATGCTCTGACCTGGGAAACGCTGATTTCGCGAGTCGGGCGAAGTCGGCTGATTTCGATCTCCAGCGGATCTCCTGCGGAAGCGGAGTGACGCCGGCGGGGCGACGATACGCCCAGTCGTCGGCTCTCCATTGCGCAAGTCGTCGCAGTCCAAGGGTGCCGGCGAACCGTGCTTCCGGGTTCTGGGCTCACGGATACCTAAAATGCACTATTGCATCAATGTGCTGCAATAATGCATGATCGTAGCATGACCTCCGCACCAGCCTCCGACGGACCGATGTCCTTGCTCTTCGACATCTGGCTGCTCACCGGCCTGACCAACGGCCTGCTCGACGACATCCTCGTCGGGTCCGAGCTCAACGGTGACGACTTCGGCATGTACTCGCTCCTGCGTCGCTATGGACCCGCGACACCGACCCAGGTGCACAAGTGGACCGGGATGAGGTCGACGACCGTGTCCGCCCACCTCAAGCGGCTCGAGGCACGCGGTCACATCACCCGCTCGGCGAACCCGGCTGACGGTCGATCTCACCGGGTCGGGCTGAGCGCCGCCGGTGAGGCAGCACACGACGCGGCCGCCGAGCCGTTCCTGGCTGCCATGCACGTTCTTCGCGCGAGGTTCATCCCGGACACGGTGCGTGAGCGCCTCGTCCTCCAACACCTCGACACCGTTCTCCGCGAGAGCTCTGGACTCGACAAGCGGCCCTATCGGGTCGTTCTCGAACAGGGCGCCTCCGACCACGACCTCACCGGTGCGCCGGTGTTGGCCTACGCCGGTGAACCTCTCAGCTCCGCCGAGGAGCAGCAGGTTCGCCTCTACATCGACTTCTTGCGAAGCCAGGAGTCGAACGACACCAGGCCGGGAATTCCCGGCTCCTCCTGAAACAGAGAACCACACCATGAGTATCGTCAAGGAACACAACGCACCCTCTGACCACACTTCGCAAACCGAAGTCTTGGCACCGCCAGCTCCCGGGCGGCTGCGTCGATGGACCGCTCGCAATCCAGTGGCGGCCTTCATGATCGTGGCCTTCTCCCTGGCCTACCCAGTGATGGCACTGCCCATCATGGCCAGCCACGGTGTGATCCCGGATGCCTGGATGCCGCAGGCGGCGGGCGTGAACACGAACGCATCGCCTCAATCTTGATGGTCTTCGTCGCGCTGCTCCCGGCATCCGTGTGGGTCACCTGGGCGGCGGAGGGTCGCCCCGGGGTCAGCCGGCTGGTTCGTCGGATGCTCCGCTGGCGGATCGGGGTCACGTGGACGGTCCTGGTTCTGGCCGGGCTCCCCACCCTGACCCTCACGTTCGCGTTGCTCTTCGGCGACAGCCTCAGGGCCGTTGATGTCGTTGCGTTGGTGACCGCTCAGACGATCGGACTGCTCGTCAACCTCGCCCTCATCAACATCTGGGAGGAGACAGCCTGGTCGGGAGTGGTCCAGACCCGGCTCGAGCACCGACACGGCCTCGTCAAGGCGGCACTGCTCACCGCCGTGCCCTTCGCGCTCGTGCACATGCCGCTGCACTTCATCGGGAACTTCACCATCGGGTCACTCATCAATGCGCTCATCACCCTGCTCATCGTGTGCGCACTCGTCCGGCTGATGATCGGCGTATTCCTGCGAGGCACCCGCTCCAGCATCCTTGCCGTCGCGGTGCTGCACAGCGTCTTCAACCGAAGCAACAACGACGAGGGAGTGATCGCTGCCCTGGTCGAGGGCGATGGCCGCAAGCTCGCCGGCCTCGTCGCAGTCGTGGTGTTGACGGCCGCGCTGGCCCTGGTCGAACGACGACGTCGGGGCGACACACGCAACGTCGACGACGTGCACGAGGAGGCTTCGGCATGAACACCGTCGACCAGGCCCACGAGATCATGGAAGCCGTCGCCACCGACTGCAGGATCCCCGGCATGTCCGTCGCGATCGCCGCCCCTGACCGGCTCCTTTACGCCGGCGCCGTCGGATACGCCGACCTGGCGACGCGTCGACCCGCCTCCGTCCAGGACCAGTACCCGTGGTTCTCCATGACGAAGATCGCCACCGCCACGACCGCGATGCGTCTGTACGACGAAGGCATCCTGGACCTCGACGCACCGATCGGCCAGTATCTACCGGGCTACCGCCCGCACCCCGAGCACGGCCACCCCACCGTGCGCCAGCTCCTGACCCACACCGCCGGCCTCGGGAATCCACTGCCGGTTCGATGGGTACGGCTCGAGGACGACCCAGCCGACCCAGCGGTGCTTGCGAGGATCGCTGCCAAGCACGGGACGCCCAGGCGCGCGACAGGTTCCCGGCCCTCCTACTCCAACATCGGCTACCTCCTCGCCGGCGAGGTCATCACCGCCGCCACCGGCAAGACCATCGAGCGCTGCGTGCACGAGGGAGTGCTGGACCCGCTCGGCATGACGCACACCAGCTACACCTACAGGTCGGACGCCCCCCGATCCGTCGGCTACGTACGCACTCCACGCGCCCTCGTCCCGCTGCTGCGTGCAGCACTTCCTAGCGGGGTCGTCGGCGCCCGGGCCGATGGACACACGGCACTGAACCCGTTCCTGATCAGCGGAGCGGCGTACGGCGGTCTGATCGGTAACGTCACGGATGCTGTTCGCCTGGCCGCAGCGCACGCCGCCGACGCGTCAGGCCCCGAGTCCATCCTCAGCCACGCTCAGCTCGAGGCGATGCGCACCATCACCGCCACCGGCAAGCGGTTCGACCACGGCATCGGGTGGTTCCGCAAACCGGCCGATGCCACCCGCACCCCTGCGTTCGTCGAGCACTACGGCACCGGCTGTGGCTACTGGAACGCCATGCGCATATATCCCGGACAAGGCCTCGCCCTTGTCGTGATGACCAACACCACGTTCGCCTGGGACGTCGACCGCCTCTTCACTGAGCTCAAGGACCTGTCATGGAACTGACGCAGTTCGACCTCGAACGAGCACGACATGACACACCCGGCACTGCACACGTGGCACATCTCAACAACGCCGGCGCAGCCTTGCCCCCCACTCAGGTCACAGACGCTGTGATCGCGCACCTGCGACGCGAAGCCGAGATCGGCGGCTACGAGGCCGCAGCCGAGGCTCGCGACCAGGTCGAGCACACCTACGACGCCATCAGTCGGCTCATCGGCTGCTCCACCGACGAGGTTGCCGTCGTGGAGAACGCGACACGAGCGTGGGACATGGCCTTCTACGGAATCGAGTTCGCACCCGGAGACCGAATCCTGACCGCTCGCGCGGAGTACTCGAGCAACGTCATTGCCTTCCTCCAGGTCGCGGCCCGCTCCGGCGCCGTGGTCGAAGTCGTGGAGAACGACGAGTCCGGGCAGCTCTCGGTGAGCGACCTGAGCGACAAGTTCGACAACGGTGAGGGGCCAGTGAAGCTCGTCGCGGTCACCCATGTGCCCACCCAGGGCGGTCTGGTCAATCCCGCCATCGAGATCGGTGCCGCGACTCGGGAAGCGGGAGTGCCCTACCTTCTCGATGCGTGCCAGTCAGTGGGGCAGTTCCGCGTCGATGTCGACGAGATCGGTTGCGACTTCCTCTCCGCGACCGGCCGCAAGTATCTCCGCGGACCGCGCGGTACCGGCTTCCTCTATGTCCGGGCCAATATGCTCGAGCATCTCGAGCCGCCGTTCCTGGACCTGCACGCAGCCGCCTGGACTGCCCCTGATCGCTACCAGATCCGACCCGACGCACGACGCTTCGAGAACTGGGAGACCAACTACGCCGGCAAGATCGGCCTCGGAGTCGCCGTCGACTACGCCCTGTCCTGGGGCATTGAGGCCATCGAGGAACGCATCAACGTGCTGGCCGGCCGACTCCGTCAAATGCTCGGCGACGTCGACGGCGTCACCGTTCACGACCAGGGCCAGCGCCAGTGCGGCATCGTGACGTTCACGGTCGAGGGGGTGCCCTCTCAGGAGGTGCAGCAGCGACTGGCGGAACGAGGAGTCAACGTGAGCGTGTCACTGGTCGAATACGCACGGCTCGACCTGTCCCACCGCGGACTTCCAGACCTCGCTCGCGCCTCGGTCCACTACTACAACACCGAGGAAGATCTGCAGCGCCTGATCGATGCGCTGCCGAAGCCTCGATAGCACGGCTTCCGCTCGCCAGGTTGCGATGCACACAGTGGCGTCATGGGGCGCCCACGGGAGCGACCTGCTCAACTGGCGGCGCGGAACGTGCGCTCGCCCGAGGCCCAAGGTTGACCGCCCTTCGGCGTATGACGAGGAATCAGATGTCGCAGTAGAGCTCGAAGTCCACAGGCCGTATTGACGGGTGTCGGAGTTCGTCGAAAAACATGCTCTGACCTGCGGAAACGCTGATTTCGCTCGTCGGGCGAAGTTGGCTGATTTTGGCCTCTAGCGATTCTCCTGCGGAATCCCTGCGGAATTTCGAGGCGCCGGATGGCGTCCCTTCAGGGGGCAGATCGCACGATCCGTGTGGCGAGGTCGACGAGCGTTTGTGCCCGTCGGATCAG
>JBDSPC010000092.1:0-25431 GCA_039914485.1 Nocardioides sp. | reverse complement strand
CCCGTCGAGGTCGAGCGCGTCCTCGGAGTCGAGCCACAGCCCGGCGTCCCAAGGCAGCACGCCGAAGACGCGCCGCCCGGTCAGGGATTCGAGGGAGGTGAGACCGGGTGAGAGCAGCGAGATGTCGTCGCGGAACTTGTTCACTACGAACCCCGCGATCAGCGCTTGGTCCGCGGGTTCCAGGAGCGCGACCGTCCCGAACATCGCCGCGAACACCCCGCCCCGGTCGATGTCGCCGACCACGACGGTCGGGATCGAGGCATGCCGCGCGAGCCCCATGTTCACGTAGTCGCTGGCCCGCAGGTTGATCTCGGTCGGGCTGCCCGCACCCTCGGCGACGACGATCTCGAAGCGCGCCGACAGGTCGTCGTACGCCGCATGCGCGGCTTGCGCCAGGTGTCGCCGTCCGGTCTCCCAGTCGCTCGAGGAGACGTCGCCCGCGGGCTGGCCCATCAGCACGACGTGGCTGCGGCGGTCGGAGCCGGGCTTGAGCAGGACGGGGTTCATGGCGGGTTCCGGCTTCACCTGCGCGGCGAGTGCCTGCACCCATTGCGCGCGCCCGATCTCGGCGGTCGTGCCGTCCGCGGCCACGCAGACCATCGAGTTGTTCGACATGTTCTGGGCCTTGTACGGCGCCACGCCGACCCCCCGCCGGGCGAACGCGCGGCACAGGCCAGTGGTGACGACGCTCTTGCCGGCGTCGGACGTGGTGCCGGCGATGAGGAGGCTCACGAGGGGGCTCGCAGCAGGTGCACGTCCATCACCCAGCCGGCCGACTCCCGAGCCCGGGCGCGTGCGCACTCCAGTGAGTCGAGCACATCGCCGACCCGCCCCGACACCAGCTCCTCGGAGGACGTGCCGAGGTTGGCGCCAGACCAGATCGACCAGTCCTCCAGCCCGGTGAGGTCGAGCGAGCGCGACAGCATCACCACGAGGTTGGTCTGTCCGGCCGCGATGTCGTCGCGCAGCCGGCGTGCGGTCGTGACGTGCACGGGCTGCCCGACCCCGTGCAGCACGATCCGGTGCCGGGCGGCGAGCAGCTGGGGCGCACTGATCCCGGGCAGGACGTCCCACTCGAACGAGAGCCGCTCCGCCAGCTCCGAGACGATGCGGATCGTCGAGTCGTAGAGCGACGGGTCGCCCCACACGAGGAAGGCCGCCGTGCCTCCGCGCTCGCGCAGCACGGTCTCGTACGCCGCAACGCGGGCCTCGTGCCAGTCGCGGACGGCGCCCGGGTAGTCGTCCGGATCGGCCCGGTCGCGCGGGGGATCGGGGACCGCGACCAGCGAGGCGCCGTACTCGTCAGCGATGGCCCGTCGGAGGGAGAGCAGCTCGTCGGAGGAGCCCTTGTCGGCCGCGATCACGTAGTCGCACGAACGCAGCGCGTCGGCCGCCTCGGGCGTGACGTGCTGCGGTCCCATGCCGACGCCGACCACCCTGATCCTCACGCGCCGTCGTCCTCCAGATCGCCCTCCACCTCGAGGTAGATCTGCTGCATCGCGGCCATGACGTCCGGATCCGGTGACTCCCACAGCCCGCGCTCCGCGGCCTCGTGGAGCCGCTCGACGATGCCTCGCAGCGCCCACGGGTTCGACGTACGCAGGAAGGCCTGGTTGGTCTCGTCGAGGACGTACTCGGTGGCGAGCTTCTCGTACATCCAGTCATGCACGACGCCGGCGGTGGCGTCGAAGCCGTAGAGGTAGTCCACGGTGGCGGCGAGCTCGAAGGCGCCCTTGTAGCCGTGGCGCTGCATGGCCGCGATCCAGCGCGGGTTGACCACGCGGGAGCGGAAGACGCGAGCGGTCTCCTCGGCCAGCGTCCGGGTGCGGACGGCGTCGGGCGACGTCGAGTCGCCGACGTAGGCCTTGGGGTCGGAACCGGTCAGCGCGCGGACGGTGGCGATCATGCCGCCGTGGTACTGGAAGTAGTCGTCGGAGTCGGCGATGTCGTGCTCGAGGCTGTCGACGTTCTTCGCCGCCACCTTGATCCGGCGGTAGTTGGCGCGCATGTCGTCCGCCGCCGGAGCGCCGTCGAGGTCGCGGCCGTAGGCGAAGCCGCCCCAGGCGGTGTAGACCTCGGCCAGGTCCTTGTCGTCGCGCCACGAGCCCGACTCGACGACCTGCAGGATGCCGGCTCCGTAGGAGCCCGGCTTGGACCCGAAGATCCGCGTCGTGGCCCTGCGCGAATCGCCGTGCTCGGCGAGGTCGGCGCGCGTGTGTGCACGGACGTAGTTGTCCTCGTCCGACTCCTCCAACTCGGCCACCATCTGCACGGCGTCGTCGAGCATCGCCACCACGTGCGGGAAGGCGTCGCGGAAGAAGCCGGAGATGCGCACCGTGACGTCGATCCGCGGACGACCGAGCTCGACCAGCGGCACTACCGTGAGCTCGCGCACGCGGCGCGACTCCGCATCCCATTCGGGGCGTACGCCGAGGAGCGCGAGCACCTCGGCGATGTCGTCGCCGGAGGTGCGCATCGCGGACGTGCCCCACACGGACAGGCCGACCGACGCGGGGTAGGCGCCGGTCTCGTCGAGGTAGCGCTGCAGCAGCGAGTCGGCCATCGCCTGGCCGGTCTGCCACGCGAGGCGGGACGGGACCGCGCGCGGGTCGACGGTGTAGAAGTTGCGGCCGGTCGGCAGCACGTTGACCAGTCCACGCAGCGGTGAGCCACTCGGGCCGGCCGGGATGAAGCCGCCGTCGAGCGCGTGCAGGACCGCGGTCAGCTCGTCGGACGTGCCGGCCAGGCGCGGCACGACCTCGGTGGCCGCGAACGCCAGCACCCGCTGCACGTCAGGGTCCTCGTGCAGATCGACCGCGGCGGCCGGGTCCCAGCCCGACTTCTCCATCTGCTCGACCAGACCGCGGGCCTGGGCCTCGAAGACATCGACGGCCGTCCCCGTGGCGGCGTCGACGTCGACGAGACCCAGGGCCGCTCGCAGGCCGGGAACGGCGTTGCCGACCCCGCCCCACACCTGGGCGGCGCGCAGGATCGCGAGCACCAGGTTGACCCTGGACTCACCGACCGGTGCCTCGCCGAGGATGTGCAGGCCGTCGCGGATCTGAGCGTCCTTGATCTCGCAGAGCCAGCCGTCGATGTGCAGGATGAAGTCGTCGAAGTCCTCGTCCTCCGGCCGCTCCTCGAGCCCGAGGTCGCGGTGCAGCTCGGCGGCCTTCATCAGCGTCCAGATCTCGCCGCGGACCGCGGGCAGCTTGGCCGGGTCCATCGCCGCGATGTTGGAGTATTCGTCCAGCAGCTGCTCGAGACGGGCGATGTCGCCGTACGCCTCCGCCCGGGCCATCGGCGGGACGAGGTGGTCGACGATCGTCGCGTGGGCACGGCGCTTGGCCTGCGCGCCCTCGCCGGGGTCGTTGACGAGGAAGGGGTAGATCAGCGGCAGGTCGCCGAGCGCCGCGTCGGTGCCGCAGGAGGCGGACAGGGCGGCGTTCTTGCCGGGCAGCCACTCCAGCGAACCGTGCTTGCCGAGGTGGACGACCGCATCCGCCTTGAAGCCACGGTCCAGCCAGCGGTAGGCGCCGAGGTAGTGGTGGCTCGGAGCGAGATCGGGGTCGTGGTAGATCGCGACCGGGTTCTCGCCGAACCCGCGTGGCGGCTGGATCAGCAGCACCACGTTGCCGGCGACCAGGGTCGCGAGCACCAGCTCGTTGTCGTCGTTGACGAAGAGCGTGCCGGGCGCCGGTCCCCACGCCTCGACCATCGCGTCGCGCAGGTCGGCGGGCAGGTCACGGGTCCACTCGTCGTACGACGATGCGCTGATCCGCACGTGCGCGTCGGTCAGCTGCGCGCTGGTCAGCCACTCCTCGTCCTGGCCGCCGGCCGCGATCAGCGCGTGGATCAGCGCGTCGCCGCACTCGGTGTCGGTGGCGTCCCGGCCGAGGATCTCGACGACGGGGTTGTCCGCGCCGAGGTCGAAGCCCGCGTCGCGGAGCTCGCGCAGCAGGCGGATGGCGGAGACCGGGGTGTCGAGGCCGACCGCGTTGCCGATGCGGGAGTGCTTGGTCGGGTAGGCGGACAGCACCAGCGCGAGCTTCTTGTCGGCGTTGGGGATCGTGCGCAGCCGCGCGTGCCGGACCGCGATGCCGGCGACGCGGGCGCAGCGCTCCGGATCGGCGACGTAGTGGGGGAGACCGTCGGCATCGATCTCCTTGAAGGAGAAGGGCGCGGTGATGATCCGGCCGTCGAACTCCGGGATCGCGATCTGGGTCGCTGAGTCGAGCGGCGTGACGCCGTCGTCGGACGCCAGCCAGTCCGCTCGGCTGCTGGTCAGGCACAGGCCCTGGATGACCGGGATGTCGAGGGCGGCCATCCGGGCGACGTCCCAGGCCTCGTCGTCGCCGCCAGCACTCGCGGTCGACGGCACGCTGCCACCCGCGGCGAGCACGGTCACGATCAGCGCGTCGAGGGTGCCGAGCTCGGTGTAGAGCTCGTCGGGCGCCGCGCGCAGGGACCCCGCGAAGATGGGTACGCCGATGGCCCGGCCAGTTGCGTCCACCGCATCCGCGAGGGCGTGCGCGAAGGCGGTGTTGCCGCTCGCCTCGTGTGCCCGGTAGTAGAGCACCCCGATCCGCGGCAGCGCTTCGTCGACGACGGGCCGCTCGGCGTACCCCCACGACGGGAGCACTGCGGGTGCCTCGAAGCCCTCGCCGGTCAGCAGGACCGTGTCGGACAGGAAGGCGTGCAGCTGGCGGAGGTTCTCCGGGCCGCCCTCGGCGAGGTAGCGGTGCGCTTCGGCCGCGATGCCGATCGGCACTGACGAGCGCTCCATCAGCTCCGCGCTCGGCGTCTGTTCGCCGCCGAGCACCACCACCGGCAGGCCGGTCGCCGCGATGCGGGTGAAGCCCGAGCACAGGTCGTCGGTCGAGCCGAGGAGGCGGCCGACGACGAGGTCGCAGCCCTCGATCACCTCGGCCATCGACTGGTGGCCGGGACGCGACGGGTTGGCGAGCACCCAGTCGGCGCCCGAGGCCCGGGCGCTCAGCAGGTCGGTGTCGGACGTGGAGAGCAGGGCGATACGCACGGCGGATGTTCCTCCTCCGGGGTTCTCGCCCCGGCTAACGACTCGGATGTGCCCGTGGTGAGTGTCTGGCTCGATCCCTCTGGTGGTTGCAGAGTGGATCTCACAGTGGCGGAACCGCCCCGGAGTCTCACCGGGTTCCTCGTGCCATGGGCGTGGCCAGCGTAGTGGAGACTGTGCGCCGTGCGCGCTCCGGTCTATCTCGTGAGGCACGGGCAGTCGGAGTGGAACGTCCTCCGGCTGACCCAGGGGCAGACGATGCACCCGCCCTTGACTGCGACCGGTCGAGAGCAGGCGGCGGCCGCTGCCGAGGTCCTGGCCGGCGAGCTGGCCGGGCCGGCCCGGCTCCTCACCAGCGACCTGACGCGTGCCGTCGAGACGGCCCGCATCATCGGCGACCGGCTGGGCGTCGAGCCCGTGCCCGACGCGCGGCTGCGCGAGCAGCACCTGGGCGCGTTGGAGGGCCGCGCCTACGAGGACTCCTGGGCGCAGGCCGAGCTCCACGACTGGTCCGATCCTGAGCTGCCGATGGCAGGAGGCGAGTCCGTTGCCGCCGTACGCCGCAGGCTGGCCGCCGTCCTCACCGAGCTCGATCCCACGGAGCCGACGGTGCTGGTCAGTCACGGTGACGCGATCCGCTCGGCGCTGGCACACCTCGAAGGGCACTCGATGACCGACACCCCCTGGGTCGACGTCCCCAACGGCTCGATCTCGCGCTGGGACGGCACCGCGTGAACCGCCTGCGCAACCGGACGGGCGACGTCATCCCGCTCCGCGAGGCGACGAGGACCTGGTTCGCGATCTCGTTGCAGACCTTCGGCGGCCCGGCCGGCCAGATCGCGGTCATGCAGCACAAGCTCGTCGACGAGAAGCGCTGGATCGGGCAGCAGCGCTTCCTGCATGCGCTCAACTACTGCATGCTCCTGCCCGGCCCCGAGGCGCAACAGCTCGCGATCTACACCGGCTGGCTGCTCAACGGCAGCCTCGGCGGACTCATCGCCGGCTGCCTGTTCGTGCTGCCCGGTCTGCTCTCGATGCTCGCGCTCTCCGCGATCTACATCGGCGCCGGCGAGACCTCGGTGGTGACCGGCCTCTTCGTCGGTCTCGCCCCTGCCGTCATCGCGATCGTCGTGCACGCCGTCGGCCGCGTGAGCAAACGCGCGCTCTTCCATCCGCTGCTGGTCATGATGGCGGTCGCGTCGTTCGTCGCGCTGACCGCGTTCGGTGTGCCGTTCCCGCTCGTGTTGCTGGCCGCCGGCGTCATCGGGTGGCTGCTCAGAGGGCTGATCGGCGTTGCGCCGTCCGGACACGCGGTCGAGGGCGACGTACCCCCTCCGCTGATCAGCGACGACACGCTGCACCGCGAGGCACCGTCGGCCCGCCGGTCGCTGACGATCCTCGGCGTGGGCGTCGTGCTGTGGTTCGCGCCGGTGCTCGTCGCGGCCCTGCTCTTCTCCCGCGACAGCGTGTTCGTGGACCAGGGCCTGTTCTTCTCCGGCGCCGCGGTGGTCACTTTCGGCGGCGCCTACGCCGTCTTGTCGTACGTCGCCCAGCAGGCCGTCCAGGTCTACGGCTGGCTCGCGCCGGGGGAGATGGTGCGCGGGCTCGCGCTCGCCGAGACCACGCCCGGGCCGCTGATCATGGTGGTCCAGTTCGTCGCCTTCGTCGGTGCCTACCGCAACCCGGGGGCGCTCGATCCGTGGGTCGCGGCCGTCCTCGCCTCGCTGCTGGTGACGTGGGTGACCTTCGTACCGTGCTTCCTCTTCATCTTCCTGGGGGCGCCGTACGTCGAACGCCTCCGCAGCAACGTCCACCTCGGCGCCGCGCTGACCGGCGTGACCGCGGCCGTCGTCGGCGTGATCGCCAATCTCGCGGTGTTCTTCGCGCTGCACACGCTCTTCGACGCGGCCCGCTCGCACCAGTGGGGACCGATCGACCTCTCGGTGCCAGTGCTCGCCTCCTGGGACCCGGTCGCGTTCGCGTTGACCGGCGTCGCGCTGGTGCTGGTGTTCCGGCTCACGTGGTCGACGTTGCGGGTGCTCGGCGTCTGCGCGGCGCTGGGCCTCGTCGTGACGTTGGTCGGCTGACCCCGATTTCGCTGTGGACGAACACGGCACTTCGGCGGAACACGCGGTCAATCTCGTTAGTTGAGTCGACACCACTCAAGGTTGTCGAAAGCGAGCGCCTCATGTCTCACACCAGTCTTCCCGTCCTGTTCGTCGCTGATCTCGTCGTGCTCCCGGGCATGGTGGTCTCGCTCGAGCTCGACGAGGCCTCCCGAGCCGCGATCGACGCGGCCAACGCCGGCAGTGACGGCCGGGTCCTCGTCGCCCCGCGACTCGAGGACCGCTACGCCTCGCACGGTGTGATCGCCAAGGTCGAGCGCGTCGGCCGGTTCAGCAGCGGCGGTCCCGCTGTGGTGCTCAAGGCCGAGCAGCGCGGCCGGATCGGCAGCGGCGTCAGCGGACCCGGTGCCGCGCTGTGGGTCGAGGTCGAGCCGGTCGAGGACCACATCACCGACCGGGCCCGCGAGCTCGCGGAGGAGTACAAGCGCCTCGTCGTGGCCGTGCTCCAGCGCCGCGAGGCCTGGCAGGTCATCGACCAGGTCCACCAGATGTCGGATCCCAGCGCGATCGCGGACGCGGCCGGCTATGCGCCGTACCTCTCCGCGGACCGCAAGCGTGAGCTGCTGGAGAACCCCGACGTCGAGTCCCGGCTCGAGACCCTGATCGGCTGGACCCGTGACCACCTGGCCGAGGCCGAGGTCACCGACAAGATCGGCGAGGACGTCCGCGAGGGCATGGAGAAGAGCCAGCGCGAGTTCCTGCTGCGTCAGCAGCTCGCCGCGATCCGCAAGGAGCTCGGGGAGGGTGAGCCCGAGGGGGCGGACGACTACCGTGCCCGCGTCGAGGCCGCCGACGTGCCCGACGCAGTGCGCGAGGCCCTGCTCCGCGAGGTCGACAAGCTCGAGCGCTCCAGCGACCAGAGCCCCGACTCCGGGTGGATCCGCACCTGGCTCGACACCGTGCTCGAGCTGCCGTGGGACGTCACCACCGACGACTCCATCGACATCGTCGCGGCCCGCGCCGTCCTCGACGCCGACCACCACGGTCTCGACGAGGTGAAGGAGCGGATCGTGGAATACCTCGCTGTCCGCGCCCGCCGCGCCGAGCGCGGCCTCCAGGTCGTCGGCGGCCGCGGCTCCGGCGCGGTCGTGCTGCTCGCCGGTCCGCCCGGCGTCGGCAAGACGTCGCTCGGCGAGTCGGTCGCGCACGCGCTCGGTCGCAAGTTCGTCCGCGTCGCCCTGGGCGGCGTCCGCGACGAGGCAGAGATCCGGGGCCACCGCCGGACGTACGTCGGGGCGCTGCCCGGCCGCATCGTGCGGGCCGTCAAGGAGGCCGGCTCGATGAACCCGGTGGTCCTGCTCGACGAGGTCGACAAGCTCGGCGCCGACTACCGCGGCGACCCGGCCGCGGCCCTGCTCGAGGTGCTCGACCCGGCGCAGAACCACACCTTCCGCGACCACTACCTCGAGCTCGACCTGGACCTGTCCGACGTGCTGTTCATCGCCACTGCCAACGTGGTCGAGCAGATCCCGCAGGCGCTCCTCGACCGGATGGAGCTGGTCACGCTCGACGGCTACACCGAGGACGACAAGGTCGCCATCGCCCGCGACTTCCTGCTGCCCCGGCAGCTGGAGCGGGCCGCTCTGACCGCCGACGAGGTCACGGTCTCCGACAGTGCGCTGCGCGAGATCGCGGCCAACTACACACGTGAGGCGGGGGTACGGCAGATGGAGCGGTTCCTCGCCAAGGCCCTGCGCAAGGCGGCGATCAAGCTCGCGACCGGCGCCTCTCGCGTGGACGTCGACCTGGCCGACCTCAAGGAGCTGGTCGGGCGACCGCGGTTCACCCCGGAGGCGCACGAGCGCACCTCGGTGCCCGGTGTCGCGACCGGTCTCGCCGTGACCGGCATGGGCGGCGACGTGCTCTTCATCGAAGCCTCGGTGCACGACGGGCCGGCCGGGCTCACCCTGACCGGCCAGCTCGGCGACGTGATGAAGGAGTCGGCACAGATCGCCCTCACCTTCGTGCGCGCGCACGCGGCCGAGCTCGGCGTCGACCCGGCGTTCCTCGACCGGGCGATCCACGTGCACGTGCCCGCGGGAGCCACACCCAAGGACGGTCCGTCCGCCGGCATCACGATGGTCACCGCCCTGACGTCGCTCGCCACCGGTCGGCCCGTGCGCTCCGAGGTCGGCATGACCGGCGAGGTCACGCTCAACGGCCGTGTGCTGCCGATCGGCGGCCTGAAGCAGAAGCTGCTCGCGGCCCAGCGCAACGGGCTGACGGAGATCTTCGTGCCCCTGCGCAACGAGCCCGACCTCGATGACGTGCCGGCCGACGTGCTCGAGGCGCTGACCGTCCACGTGGTCGGCGACGTCCTCGACGTGGTGCGTGGCGCACTCTCACCGGTCGCCAGTACGGCGGCCGCCGCCTGATCCGAGGCCCGCCCCTTTCCGGGGCGGGCCTGCTGGGTCCAGACTGCGGTCATGACGAACACCGGAGGACCGCAGCTGCCCCAGGAACGCCGGATCGTGACCGCGATCCCCGGCCCGGAGTCGGTCGCGCTGCACGAGCGCAAGACCGCGGCCGTGGCGAGCGGCGTCGGCACGACCCTCCCCGTCTACGTCACCGCCGCCGGCGGGGGAGTGGTCGTCGACGTCGACGGCAACTCGCTGATCGACTTCGGCTCCGGGATCGCGGTCACCACGGTCGGCAACAGTGCCCCGCGCGTGGCCGCGGCCGTCACGGAGCAGGTCGCGGCGTTCACCCACACCTGTTTCATGATCACGCCCTACGAGGGCTACGTCCGGGTCGCCGAGGCGCTCAACCGGCTGACCCCGGGCGGCTTCGCCAAGAAGTCCGTCCTCTTCAACTCCGGCGCCGAGGCAGTCGAGAACGCGGTCAAGATCGCCCGTCAGTTCACCAAGAAGCAGGCGGTGGTCGTCGTCGACCACGCCTACCACGGTCGCACCAACCTGACGATGGCGATGACCGCCAAGTCGATGCCCTACAAGAGCGGCTTCGGCCCGTTCGCGGGCGAGGTCTACCGCGCCTCCGCGTCCTATCCGTTCCGCGACGGCGACACCGACGGAGTGGCCGCCGCGAGGCGGACCATCGACGAGATCGAGAAGCAGGTCGGGGCCGACAACCTCGCCGCCTTCGTGATCGAGCCGATCCTCGGCGAGGGCGGCTTCGTCGTACCCGCCCCCGGCTTCCTGCCGACCATCGTCGAGTGGTGCCGCGCCAACGGCGTGGTCTTCGTCGCCGACGAGGTGCAGACCGGCTTCGCCCGCACCGGTGCGATGTTCGCGATGGAGCACGAAGGCGTCGTGCCCGACCTGATCGTCACCGCCAAGGGCATCGCCGGCGGGCTTCCACTGAGTGCCGTCACCGGTCGCGCCGAGATCATGGACGCGCCGCACGTGGGCGGACTGGGTGGCACGTACGGCGGCAACCCGATCGCCTGCGCCGCAGCCCTCGCCGTCATCGAGACCATCGAGGCCGACGGCCTCGTCGAGCGGGCCCGCGCGATCGAGAAGACCATGGTCGAGCGACTCATCGCGATGCAGGCCAAGGACCCGCGCATCGGCGACATCCGCGGTCGCGGCGCGATGCTCGCCGTCGAGCTCGTCACCGAGGGCACCACGCCCAACCCCGACCTCACGAAGGCGGTCGCCGCGGCCGCCCACCAGCAGGGACTCATCGTGCTGACCTGCGGCACCTACGGCAACGTGCTCCGCTTCCTGCCGCCCCTGTCCATGCCCGACCACCTGCTCAACGAGGGCCTCGACATCCTGGAGTCCGTCTTCGCCTCTGCCTAGTGGCAGGTGCACTCACCGTCGGCACAGCACGAGCCCGACATCTTGGGTGACGGCGGCACGTCGAGCGAGGGGTTCTCGTCGAAGAAGCCGAACGGCTTGAGCCACCAGGCGACCGTGTCGGCCGGCATCACCGGCCAGTCCTCGGGTCGCGGCACGTGGTGGATGCCGAAGACGTACCAGAGCACGACATCCGCGTCCTCGAGCGGCTCGTCGTCGGCGATCCACTCGCGCATGCCGCCGACGTCGGTCGTCGACTGCGTCGGGTAGACCCCGGCCGGCCACCGCTCGTCGGGGTGGTTCGCGGTCACCCAGACGGTGTGGCCGAGCACCGGCGCACGCTCGAACTGCGGCGTACCAGCCTCCATGAAGGACGGGATCGAGGCGCTCGGGACGAGCTTGTACGACGGGTGGTCGCCGTGCGCGTTGGTCGCGTTGGGGTTGATCACCTTCCAGCCGCGCTGCCGCTCCCAGCTGAAGTCGCGACCGGACTCGGCCTCCGACCGCACGGGTGTCGCGACGGTGCGAACGCCCAGTCCGTAGGGGTTCTCCGGCCCCAGCGGCACCATCTCGGAGTCGACCTCCATCACCGTCTGCGTCGGTCCGTCGACGTCGAGGTCGAGGCGCGCGACGATGAAGTGCTGGTGGATCGGGGCGTACGTCGCGTTGTCGACCTTCGTCCCCGTCCGGGGTGCGCCGGCAGTGAGGTCGTACGGCGTGGTCACCATGATCCCCGTGGCGCGGACCTCGCACTCGATGTTGCCGTCCTGGTAGAAGCGCCAGTAGACGATGTACTCGTAGTTGGCGACCGTCGCATGGAACGAGACCACGAAGCGCCGCATCCGCCGCACCTCGGCGCCGGCGTTCTCGTCGACGTGCTTCCAGAGGATCGCGTTGTCCTCTTCGTGGATGCAGATCGCGTTGCCGATGGTGAAGGGCTCGCCCCGCGAGTCGTGCAGCGTCGCGTCGAGGTAGGTGATCTCGCCGAGGCAGTCGCACCCGAGCTCGAGCGAGGTCGTCATGAAGCCGAGGCCCCACTCGCCGATGTCGTAGGCCGTGCGGCGCACGTGCTCGAAGGACGCGTCGCGGTAGGGGACGATCATCTCGGCGAACGACATCCGGTGCGCGACGTCGCGCCCGTCATAGCTGACGGCATGCAGGGTCATGCCCTCGCGGTAGTTGAACCCGACGCGCATCGACCACTTCTGCCAGCGCAGCTCCTCGCCCTCGACGGTGAAGGACACGCCGTCGGGCTGGACGATCTGCAGCGGCGTGATGTCACGCTGCTCCCCTCCCCACAGGTGAGGCACGTACTCGCCCTTGACCTCGGGCATGCCCGGGTCGGGGCCGCGCTCGATGTCGAGCAGCTCGCCGGTGTTCATGTCCACGATCAGCTTCATGCCGGGGACCGGGTGCGCGTAGGGGTTGCCGTTGGGCGTCTTGCGCACCCAGATGTCGCACCAGCCGAGACGGCGATCCGCGAACTGCGGCGGCATCAGCGCCTTCGCGTAGGTCCACGCGTCGAAGAGCACCAGGCTCATGTCGGTGACGCCGCGCTCGGCCAGCGCCGCGATCACTTCGGGGTGCACCTTCATCGCGACGTCGATGTCGTGCCACTCGTCGACGGTGAAGTTGGGGGTCGCGCCCGGCACGATCGTCCAGCTCGTCACGGCGTCGCCGGTGAGGTCCACCAGCGCCTCGGCGGCTTCATTGCTCTCGCGATTCCAGAGTACGGCGAACGCCGACCGCTGGATCGGGTCGCCGGCCGCCCACGACCTCACGAGAGACTTCGCCGGCTCCGACAGCTCGATGCCGGCAAACCGCCACGACCCGTCCAGACCTCTGTCGCGCCTCAGGATGGCGGCGGTGGCCCGGAACTCGTCCTCGGTGAGCGGAGTGAGCGGATGGGTGACCCCATCATTTTGCGCCATCGTGTGTTCCCTCTCCCTGTTCCATCAGCCGAGTGTTCGGCCTAGCCTGAGCGACATGCCGGACAAGAAGACCTTCCACAACATCATCGATGGGCAGGTCCAGACGTCCGCGTCGGGCGCCACGATGGACATCATCAACCCCTCGACCGGTGCCGTCTACGCCACTGCGCCGATGTCGGACGAGCACGACGTCGACCTGGCGTGCCAAGCGTCGGCGAAGGCGTTCGAGACCTGGCGCTGGACGACCCCGAGCGAGCGCCAGCACGCGCTGCTCAAGCTGGCCGACGTGATCGAGGAACACGGCGAGGAGCTCGTCGGCATCGAGTGCGAGAACACCGGCAAGCCGGTCTCGCTGACGATGTCGGAGGAGCTGCCGGTGATGATCGACCAGATCCGGTTCTTCGCCGGTGCCGCGCGGGTGCTCGAGGGGCGGTCGTCCGGCGAGTACATGAAGGGCTACACGTCCTCGATCCGCCGCGAACCCGTCGGCCCGGTCGCGCAGGTCTCGCCCTGGAACTACCCGATGATGATGGCGGTCTGGAAGTTCGCCCCCGCCCTCGCCGCCGGCTGCACGGTCGTGCTCAAGCCGTCCGACACCACCCCCGCCTCGTCGGCGTGGATGGTCGAGAAGATGCAGGACATCTTCCCGCCCGGCGTCTGCAACCTCGTCACCGGCGACCGTGACACCGGCGCTCTCCTGACCCGCCACAAGGTGCCGCAGCTCGTCTCCATCACCGGCTCCACCCGCGCCGGCATGGCCGTCGCGAGCGCGGCCGCCGAGGACCTCAAGCGGGCCCACCTCGAGCTCGGAGGCAAGGCCCCGGTCGTGGTCTTCGACGACGTCGACATCGCCGCCGCCGTCGAGGGAATCTCCACCGCCGGCCTCTTCAACGCCGGCCAGGACTGCACCGCCGCCACGCGGGTGATCGTCCAGGCCGGGGTGTACGACGAGTTCACGGCCGCCCTCGCGAAGGCGGCCGGCGAGGCGCGTACCGGCTGGGACCCCGCCGACGAGGACATCCTCTTCGGCCCGATCAACAACGCCAACCAGCTCGGCCACATCTCCGGCCTCGTCGACCGCGCGCCCGACCACGCGCGCATCGCCACGGGTGGCCACCGCGTCGACCGCGACGGCTACTTCTACGAGCCCACGGTGATCGCCGACCTCCAGCAGGACGACGAGCTGATCCGCACCGAGATCTTCGGCCCGGTGCTCACCGTGCAGAAGTTCGGCGACGAGGACGAGGGCCTGCGGATGGCCAACGACTCGGTCTACGGATTGTCCTCATCGGTCTGGACCTGTGACGCCTCGACAGCCGCCCGGATGGCCGCCCGCCTCGACTTCGGCTGCGTGTGGATCAACACGCACATCCCGCTCGTGGCCGAGATGCCGCACGGCGGCTTCAAGCACTCCGGCTACGGCAAGGACCTCTCGATGTACGGCATGGAGGACTACACGCGCATCAAGCACGTGATGCAGCACCACGGCTTCGAGGGCTGAGCAGCCAGGCCCTACTCCTCCGGCACCAGGATCGGGGTGTCGCGGTGCAGGGTCTCGCCGGCGAAGAACGGCTTCTGCTCCTCGCGGCGCATCAGGATGAACATGATCGGGAGGCCGAGCAGGATCGTGCCCATGCCGAAGAGGAAGACGCTGCCGATGCCCCCGAGCTCGCCGAGGTAGCCGTAGTCCGGCGAGAGCATGTCGATCGCGGACTTGAAGAACGCGAAGGTCAGCATCAACGCACCGAGCAGCGGCAGGATGCCCTTCATCCACAGCGCCTTGCCGCCGCCACGGATGTCCTGGCGGAAGTACCACACGCACGCGTAGGCCGTGATGCCGTAGTAGAAGGCGATCATCAGGCCGATGGCGAGCAACACGTCGCCGTACACGTTCTCGCCCAACAGGCTCAGCGCGATGTAGATGATCGTGGCGGTGACGCCGATGAACATCGTCGACGTCGAGGGCGTCATGAACTTCGGGTGGGTCTCGGCGAAGGCCTTCGGGATCGCGCGGTAGACGCCCATCGCGAGGGTGCCGCGCGCGGCCGGCAGGATCGTGGTCTGCGTGGACGAGATGGCCGAGACCAGCACCGCGAGCAGCACGATCCACTGCCAGTCACCGAGGATGGGCTCGCCGATCACGCTGAAGACGTCATCGGCGTTGGCCTCGTTGCCCAACCCGATGCCGGTGGTGCCGACACCGGCGTAGGACACGGCCGCGATCGTGGTCAGGAGGTACGTCGCCAGCAGGATCACCGTCGACGCGAGCGCCGCCCGGCCGGGCGTGTTGGCGCGGTCCTTCGTCTCCTCGTTGATCGAGAGGATCGTGTCCCAGCCCCAGTAGATGAAGACCATCAGGATCATGCCCTCGGTCAGCGCGCCCCAGCCGCCACCGCCGTCCTTGAAGAACTCGAGCGGGTTGAACCACGACGCCGAGATGTCGATGGCGATCTCGGACCGGTTGACGCCGGCGATCGCCACGAACGCGACCACGACGAGGATCGCGAGCGCGATGTACTGGATCGCGACGAGCACGTTCTGCAGCCAGTTCGCGATCTCGATGCCGCGATAGGACACGTAGGTCATCAGGGCCAGGAAGAACACGCCGAGCACGGTCACCCACAGCGTGCTGGCCGCGAAATCGTCGGCGCCGATCAGGTAGAAGGTGTACTGCGCGCCGACCTGCGTCAGGTTCGCGAGCACGATGATGCCCGCGAGGGTCAGCACCCAGCCGCTGAACCAGCCCGTCTTCGGCCCGAACGCCTTGGTCACCCACGTGAAGGTGGTGCCGCAGTCGGGCGCGACGTGGTTGAGCTCGCGATAGGCGAACGCGGTCAGCACCATCGGCAGGAAGCCGAGGATGACCGCGATAGGCGCGAGCACCCCGGTCTCGATGACGACGTAGCCGAGGGTGGCGGCCAGCGAGTAGGCCGGCGCCACCGACGCGAGGCCGATCGCGAGCGTGCCCGTGAAGCTCAGCGAGTCTTCGCTGAGTCCCTTGTGGGCCTTGAGGTCGTGTGATGCCGGCTCTTCACGGGCTGTCGTCGCCATGACGTCACGCCCCTCCCTGGTCAGGTGTCGCAAGTGAGCCGACTGTAGACCTGCGCGACCCGGTCGGACAGCAGTCGAATGGTCAATTTTTTGACACGGTCGTACGCCGCCTCGCAGCCCTGGCAGGTCCTACGATCCGGACATGGCGACAGTGGGCGGGGTGCACGAGGCAGACGTGATCATCGTGGGGGCCGGGCTCTCGGGACTGGTGGCCGCGCGCGAGGTGCTCAAGGCGGGCCGCGAACCGCTCGTGCTGGAGGCCAACGACCGCGTCGGCGGGCGGATCCTGACGGAGGAGCCGATGCCCGGCGTCTTCCTCGAGCTCGGGGCGCAGTGGATCGGCGACACCCATCACCGGATGGAGGCACTGGCCGCGGAGTTCGGGATCGGGGTCTACCAGCAGTTCGAGGACGGCGACACCTCCTACGAGTTCGGTGGCCGGATCCTGCGCGGCGACGAGTTCCATGCGGCGTACGAGAAGGATCTCGAGCAGGTCGAGCGCGTGCTGCGTCAGCTCGACGCGATGGCGGAGACCGTCGACGTGGCCGCGCCGTGGCTGGCGCCCCGGGCCGACGAGTGGGACCGGATCTCGGTGGGGCAGTGGTACGACCAGCAGGGGCTCTCACCGCTCGGTCGCGAGCTGATGGAGATCTGCACGGTCGGGATCCTGGCGGTGCCGACCGTCGAGGTGTCGCTGCTCGGGCTGCTCGTCAACGTCGTCACGTGCGGCGTCACCGCCGACCTGCTGAGCGAGTCGGAGGGCGGCGCGCAGACCAAGCGCTTCGTCGGGGGCACGGCGCAGATCCCGCAGCGGATCGCCGACGAGCTCGGGCACCGGGTGGTCCTGGAGGCGCCGGTGCTCACGATCGACGTGTCGGACGGCGTCGTCACCGTCACCTGTCGCGGGGGAGTGGTGGCCAGGGCCAGGCAGGTCATCGTCGCGCTGGCTCCGACCCTGGCCGGGCGGATCATGTACGACCCGCCGCTGCCCGGGGTTCGCGACCAGCTCACCCAGCGGATGCCGCAGGCCTCCGCGCACAAGTCGTTCGTGATCTACGACGAGCCCTTCTGGCGCGACGAGGGGCTGAACGCGCAGTTCATCTCCGATGTCGGCCCGGCGCGGATGTCCAACGACTCTGGGATGCACGACGGAGGCCCCGGCATCATCCTGGCCTTCCTCGAGGGCGAGAACGCGCGCGTCGAAGGCCGCTGGCCGGCCGAGCAGCGCCAGGCCGCGCTGCGCGACGAGCTCGGGCGTCACTTCGGCCCGCGGGCAGCCAAGCCCGACCTGATCGTCGAGGGCGCATGGGTCGATCGGGAGTGGACGCGCGGCTGCTACAACGCCAACCCGGGCCCGTGCGGCTGGATCCACTTCGGTGCCTCACTGTCCGAGCCGATCGGCCCGATCAAGTGGGCCGCGACCGAGACCGCGCTGCAGTGGAGCGGCTACATGGAGGGCGCGGTCGACGCCGGGCAGCGGGCCGCGCGCGAGGTGCTGGCCGACCTCAGCCCAGCGCACGAGGAACTCGAGGGCGAAGATCGCACAGACGCCGACGTCGACCATGGTGACCCGACGTCAGGGCTTGCGACCCCAGATGACGTAGGCGATCGGGCCGATCGGCTGAACCGACATCGCCGGCCCCCACAACACCTTCGGGCCGCGGACCAGTGAGGCCGGTCGGCTCTTCAGATCTCGCAGGCACCAGGTCGTCGCAGCGACCTCCAGGACGCCGGTGACGACCACCAGCTTCTTCTGCGTTGGTGTCAGGTCGGTCCACGTCTTCTTCGCCATGGCTCAACCGTAGCCACCCCGTGAAGTGGCTCAGGCCCCGCCGAGACCGTTGAGCAGGAACCAGAAGACAGCCACCCCGACGATCGCCGCCAGCACGCCCCACCCCACACCGGTCCATGCTCGACGCGAGGTCGGCGCGCCCGCCCTGGCCAGCGTCGGCAGCGCGACTGTGACAGCCGCTCCGACGAGAGCCATGACGAGCAGCTGCGCGGGGACGATCCAGTTCTCGGTCGATGGTCCGTCGAGCAGGTAGGCCGCCAGCGGCAGGCTCAACATCCCGGCGCCGAGCAGCACGACGATGCCGATCGTGCGCTGCGCCGCTGGGTTCACGGCCGCAACCTACTCCGTCCACTCCTTGGCGACCAGCGTCAGCACGTCGTACGTCGCCACCGGCTCGCCGGAGGCATTGACGACCGTCGCGTCCCAGCGGACCTCGCCGTAGTCGGCGTTGGAGCGCGGGGTGATCTGCTTGACCGTCAACGTGACCTGGATCGAGTCGTCGGCCTTGACCGGGGTGAGGAACCGCAGCCGGTCGACGCCGAAGTTGGCGAGCACCGGGCCCGGGTCGGGGTCGACGAAGAGGCCGGCGGCGAGCGAGACGACGAGGTAGCCGTGGGCCACGATCCCGCCGAAGAGCGGGTTCTTCTGAGCAGCCGCTTCGTCGGTGTGCGCGTAGAACGTGTCGCCGGTGAACTCCGCGAAGTGCTCGATGTCGGCCAGCGTGACCGTGCGACTCTCCGAACTGATCGTGTCGCCGATGGCCAGCTCGGCGAGCGACCGCCGGAACGGGTGCACGGGCGTCTCGGTGCGAGTGGAACCGGTGATCCACTGTCCGGTGATCGCCGTGATCATGTCGGGGGAGCCCTGGATCGCGGAGCGCTGCATGTGGTGCAGCACCGCGCGGATGCCGCCGAGCTCCTCGCCACCGCCGGCGCGACCGGGGCCCCCGTGGACGAGCACGGGCAGCGGGGAGCCGTGCCCGGTGGACTCGGCCGCGCTCGTCCGGTCGAGCACGAGCAGGCGCCCGTGCCACGGGGCCAGCCCGAGCGTGAGGGTGCGTGCGACCTCGGGGTCGTGGGTCACGATCGAGCCCACGAGGCTGCCCTGACCGCGGGCCGCCAGCGTGACCGCGTCGTCGAGGTGGGCGTACGGGATCACCGTCGCGACCGGGCCGAACGGCTCGACGTCGTGCGGCTCGCTGGCACCGGGATAGGCGCGCAGCAGCACCGGCGACATGAACGCGCCGGTCTCCGCGTCGGCGTCGATGACCTCGACGACGTCCGGGTTGCCGTAGACGATCTCGGCGGATGCGCGCAATGCCTGGATGGCCTTGCGCACCTCGTCGCGCTGGGCGAGGCTCGCGAGCGCGCCCATCCGCACCTTGTCGTTGGTGGGGTTGCCGACGGTGACCTTCGCCAGTCGTTCCGAGATCGCCGCGACCACCTGGTCCGCCATGTCGGAGGGGACGAGAACGCGTCGGATCGCGGTGCACTTCTGGCCCGCCTTGACCGTCATCTCGGTGACGACGCCCTTGACGAAGAGCTCGAACTCCGGGTCGTCGACGCCCACGTCGGTGCCGAGGATCGAGCAGTTCAGCGAGTCGGCCTCCACCCCGAGCTGCACGCCGCCGTGCAGCACCGACGGGTGCTGGCGCAGGTGCGCGCCGGTCGACGCGGAGCCGGTGAACGACACCGAGTCCTGCGCGCCCAGCTCGTCGAGCAGCCCCGCGGGCGACCCGCACAACAGCTGAAGGGTGCCTTCGGGCAGGAGGCCCGAGTCGATGATCCGGCGTACGACCGCCTCGGTCACATACGCCGTCTGGCTGGCGGGCTTGACGATCGTCGGCAGGCCGGCGAGGAAGGCGGGCGCGAGCTTCTCGAGCATGCCCCAGACCGGGAAGTTGAATGCATTGATCTGTACGGCGACGCCGGGGCGTGACGTGTAGAGGTGCTGCCCCAGGAACGTGCCCTCCCGGCCGAGCCGCTCGGGCTGGCCGTCGAGGACGACGGTGTCGTTCGGCAGCTCGCGGGTGCCCTTCGACGCGATCGAGAAGACCGTGCCGATGCCGCCGTCGATGTCGACCATCGAGTCACGCTGGGTCGCGCCGGTGCGGGCGGAGAGTGCGTAGAACTCGTCCTTGTGCTCGCCGAGCATCTTGGCTGTCGCCTTGAGAGCGGCGGCGCGCTCGTGGAAGGTCAGCGCCCGGAGAGCGGGCCCACCCACGTCGCGCGCATGGGTCGTCATGGCGGCGAGGTCGAGGCCGGTCGAGGAGATCCGGGTGACCTCCTCACCGGTCGCGGCGTCGAGGAGGGGCTCGCCCTCGTCGGTGGCGCGGAACCAGGTGCCGCAGGAGTAGCTGGCCAGCATTGCGGGAGCGTCGGTCACCGTGTCAGACTATTACCGACCGATCGGTCTGTAAATAAGGAAGGTCGCCGTGACGGACACTCTCCAAGCCGACTTCGAGCACACGATCGAGCAGCACGACCGCATCGAGCCGCGCGACTGGATGCCGGAGAAGTACCGCGCCACCGTCGTGCGCCAGGTCGCCCAGCACGCGCACTCCGAGATCATCGGCATGCAGCCCGAGGGCAACTGGCTCACCCGCGCCCCGAGCCTGCGCCGCAAGGCGATCCTGCTCGCGAAGGTGCAGGACGAGGCCGGCCACGGGCTCTACCTCTACTCCGCCGCCGAGACCCTCGGCGTGAGCCGCGGTGAACTCACCAAGAAGCTGATCGACGGCAAGCAGAAGTACTCCTAGATCTTCAACTACCCGACCTTGTCGTACGCCGATGTGGGCACGATCGGATGGCTCGTGGACGGCGCCGCGATCTGCAACCAGGTGCCGCTGTGCCGCACGTCCTACGGCCCCTACGGGCGGGCGATGATCCGCATCTGCAAGGAGGAGTCCTTCCACCAGCGGCAGGGCTTCGAGCTGTTGATGACGATGATGTCCGGCACCGACGAGCAGCGTGCGATGGTCCAGGAGTCCGTCGACCGGTTCTGGTGGCCGGCCCTGATGATGTTCGGCCCGCCCGACGCCGAGTCGCCCAACACCGCCCAGTCGATGGCGTGGGGGATCAAGCGCGACACCAACGACGACCTGCGACAGAAGTTCGTGGACATGTCCGTCCCGCAGGCCAAGGCCCTCGGCGTCACGCTGCCCGACCCGGACCTGACGTGGAACGAGGAGCGCGGCCAGCACGACTTCGGCCAGCCCGACTGGGACGAGTTCGCGGCCGTCGTCGCCGGCTCCGGTCCCTGCAACCACCAGCGCATCGCCCACCGCAAGCGCGCCCACGACGAGGGTGCGTGGGTCCGTGAAGCAGCCACCGCCTTCGCCGCCTCCTCGGCGATCCAGGAGACCAAATGACCATCCAGCCCGAGTGGCCCCTCTACGAGATCTTCGTCCGCGGCAAGCGCGGCCTCAACCACGTGCACGTCGGCTCGCTGCACGCGGCGGACGACGAGATGGCGGTCCGCCACGCCCGCGACGTCTACACACGTCGCAACGAGGGCGTCAGCATCTGGGCGGTCCGCGCCGACCTGATCGTCGCCTCCAGCCCCGACGAGAAGGACCCGCTCTTCGCACCCGCGGGCGACAAGGTCTATCGGCACCCGACCTTCTACGCCATCCCCGACGACGTACCCCACATGTGATGGACAGCCACGACCTCGACCTCGACCACGACTCCGTCTACGAGGGGTTGCTCGGCGGCGACCCCTCGCAATGGGCCTTCGGCACCGCCTTCGAAGATCCGCTCGCGGGCGTCGACACCACCATCCCCGCGGGCGTCGACGGCGCTGCCCTGGCGGCCTACTGCCTGATGCTCGGCGACGACGCGCTGATCTATGCCCACCGCCTCTCGGAGTGGACGAGCAACGCGCCCGACCTCGAGGACGACATCGCCCTCGCCAACATCGCGCTCGACCTGCTCGGCCAGGCGCGGCTGCTGCTCGCGCGTGCGGCCGCCGCCGATCCGCGTGTCATACCAAAGCTGCCGGAAGGTTCGCCGGTCCCGCCCGAGGACGCGCTGGCGTTCTTCCGCGACGAGCCGGCCTTCCGCAACGTCCGCTACGTCGAGGCCGACAACGGCGACTTCGGCGTCACGATCGCGCGACTGCTCCTCTTCGCGAGCCACCGCCTCGCACTGCTGCAACGCCTGACCACGAGTGTCGACCCGGTGCTCGCCGCCATCGCCGCGAAGGGCGTCAAGGAGGTCACCTACCACCGCGACTACGCCGGTCGCTGGTTCCTCACCCTCGCCCGCGGCACCGACGAATCCCGTCGCCGCCTCGTCGCCGGGCTCCGGACCGTCTGGCCCATGTACGCCGAGCTGTCCCGCTGCTCCGACGTCGAGAGCCTCGCTGCGGCGCAGGCGTTCGGGGTCGACCCCAGCACCCTGAGCGACGAGGTCGACGCGGTGATCGAGCACGCCCTCGCCACCAGCGGGATCGAACGCCCCGACGTGCCCCCGTCGGGCACTCGCCCGCTCGGTCGCGATGGCCACCACACCGAGACGATGGGTCACCTGCTCGCCGAGCTGCAGGTCGTCGCCCGCGCCCACCCGATGGGCAAGTGGTGAGCTCCGCCCACGGAGTCGCGCGCCTCCTCCGCTGCGCTCCACCGTCGCACGACTCCGCGGGGACCCCGAGAGCCACGGCCCTGGCGGTGGCCGCCACCGTCACCGACCCCGAGATGCCGATGCTGACCCTGGTCGACCTCGGCGTGCTCCGCGACGTCGCCGAGGACGGCGAGCACGTCACCGTCACCATCACGCCGACCTACTCCGGCTGCCCGGCGATGGCGACGATGCGCGACGACCTCGTGCACGCCCTCCAGGACGCCGGCTACGCCGACGTCGACGTGAAGGTCAGCCTCAGCCCGGCCTGGTCGAGCGACTGGATCACCGACGACGGCCGCAGCAAGCTGCGAAGCCACGGGCTCTCGACGCCCGGCCCCGCACCGTCGGGCCCGATCCCGCTGACCCTCCTGCCGATCAAGCGAGCGATCGACTGCCCGCGCTGCGGCAGCGCCGACGTGAGGCTGACCTCCGAGTTCGGCCCGACCGCCTGCAAGGCGCTCTACCAGTGCACCGACTGCCTCGAGCCGTTCGAGCACGTCAAGGAGATCTGAATGGCAGCCCGAGGCGCCTTCCACCCGCTCACCGTCGCGTCCGTCGAGCCGCTGACCGACGACTCGGCCGCGATCACCTTCGTCGTCCCCGACGACCTGCGAGTCCACTACGACTTCGACGCCGGCCAGTCCCTCACGCTGCGTCGCATGATCGACGGCACGGAGCACCGGCGCTCATACTCCATCTGCGCTCCGGCCGGAGCCGCCCCGCGCATCGGCGTACGCGAGATCCCGCAGGGGTTGTTCTCCCGCTGGCTGATCCGCGACGTCAAGCCGGGCGACGTGATCGAGGTGCAGACGCCGAGCGGATCGTTCGCCGCGAGCGAGGACCTGCCCGGGCGCCACCTGTGCATCGCCGCCGGGTCGGGCATCACGCCGATGCTCTCGATCGCATCGACGGTCCTGCGCAACCCCGACTCGACCGTCACCTTGTTGTACGGCAACCGCCACACCAACACCGTCATGTTCGCCGAGGAGCTGGCGGACCTGAAGAACCGCTATCGCCACCGGCTCGAGCTGGTGCACGTGCTGTCCCGCGAGCCGCGCGACGTGGAGCTCTTCTCCGGACGGCTCGACGCCGACCGGCTGCGGCGGCTGCTGACGACGCTGGTGCCCGTCGGGGGAGTGGACCACGTCTGGCTGTGCGGTCCGTTCGGGCTGATCGCCGACGCGCGTGAGGTGCTCGGCGAGCTGGGCGTCCCCGCCGACCGGGTGCACTTCGAGCTGTTCTACGTCGACGAGCCGCCGCCCGAGCTGGAGCGCCTGGAACCCGTCGTCGAGGGCGACGTCAGCGACGTGACGATCTCGCTCGACGGCCGCACGACCACCGCCCCGATGCCGCGCGCGACGACGATCCTCGACGGTGCCGCCGCGACCCGCAACGACCTGCCCTTCGCGTGCAAGGGCGGCGTCTGCGGCACCTGTCGCGCGCACGTCGTCAGTGGTGACGTCGACATGCGCCGCAACTACGCGCTCGACGACGACGAGGTCGCCCGCGGCTACGTCCTGACCTGCCAGACCTTCCCGGTCTCCGACGAGGTCGCCGTCGACTTCGACGCCTAGTTCTTCGACAGCCCGTCGAAGGCGATCCCGGTGATCGCGTCGGCGAGCACGGAGGCCTCGACGGCACCGTCCGGGTTCACCCACTCGACGAGGCCGTTCACCATCCCGAAGAGCAGCCGGCTGATCAGCTCGGGGTCGATGTCGGTGCGCAGGCTTCCTTCGCGTACGGCGTCGCGGACCAGCCCAGCGAGCGCGTCGTCGATGGCCCGGCGCCGGTCGAGGGCGGCGAGCTCGACCTCGCTGTTGCCGCGGGCGCGGAGCAGGAGCGTGACCGCGGGCAGGTGGTCGACGAGGATCTCGACCGAGGAGCGGATCGCCGCTCGCAATCGCACCTCGGCCGACTCGGAGCTGGTGGCCGCGATGGCCGTCACCGTGCTGCTCAGGGCGTCGAGGGCCTCGTCGAGGCCGGACGCCAGCAGGTGCTCCTTGCTGGGCACGTGGTGGTAGATCGCCGACTTGCTCAGGCCGAGCTCGCGGGCGAGGTCGCCCATGCTGGTGGCGTCGTAGCCCTGGCGGTTGAACAGGTCGATCGCGCGTCGCAGCACGGTCTCCTGGTCGTAGCCCGGTCGCCCGCGCCGTACCGCATCGGTCATGCGCCCAGCCTCGCACGACCCGGGTGCGGGGGTGCGCGGATTCGCGGGGTGGGGAGGTACCATGGGTCTCGCCTTCGTCGCTCGACCAACCCGGGCTGGTGACGGAGCCCCGGCATTCGGATGCCGCCCGTGACTCCTCTGTCACGCGGCACGGTCGGGTTTCTGTGTCACTGAGTCGCCTCTCCGGCGCGGTGGCGCGGCTGGCATTCTGCAGGAGGAACTGAGTGGCTCAGCGAAGCCGACGCACATCCACCGCACGTCGCGGCGGGACCAAGGTCGTTCGCAAGGACAACGAGGGCATCATCCCGGTGCTCGCGCGGTCCGTGCGCGAGGTGGAGCAGGCGGCCGAGCGCGGCAAGGTCGCCCCGCACGGGCGCGCGACCTTCCAGGTCGTGGCGCTGCTGGTGCGCGACGAGCGCCACCGCCTCAACGCCGACTCCGAGCTGGGCGAGGGCCGCAAGTCCGAGCAGCTCAAGCGCCTAGACGGCATCGCCACCATCCTCGCCAAGACCGCCGCACGCGACACGTCGCTGCTGCAGCTGCTGGCCGAGGACGCCGAGATCTCCGAGGGCGCCCGCGCCCTCAAGCGGCAGATGCTCAAGTCGGGCGGCATGGACGTGCCCGAGGAGGTCGAGCCGCCCAAGCCCGAGACCGCGGCGACGTCGTCCGCCCGCCGGGTCGTCCCGCAGTCGGTCATCTCGCGCCAGCTGGCCAACCCCTTCATCGTCCCCGACTTCTCCGCCGCCGGCGCCAGCCGTGTCGAGGCGCGACGCCTCGCCAACTGGGAGCTGCTCGAGCCGCTCTTCAAGTCCTTCGAGTACGTCGGAGGCGGGGCCGCCGCCTGCATGAAGCTGCCCGACCCGGTGCCCGTGCCGGGCGTCGCGCTGATGGCGCACCAGGCCCAGCTCGTGGCCGCCGCCGCAGCGGGTCACCGCACCTTCCTGCTCGC
>JBDSPC010000024.1:0-6255 GCA_039914485.1 Nocardioides sp. | reverse complement strand
TCTTGTACGCGAACTGTTTCTGGGCATCCAGGTCGATGTTCACCGTGGCCAACGGCCCGGCCTCGACCGACGCCTTGCGCTCGCGCGCTGATCGACTCGCCACCATGTCGTTTCGTCGTCCTGTCGTCGTCCGCGGACCCCGTTCGTGGTCCTGGTGAGAGTACGAGACGACGCCCGCGCACGACCATGTGGGACACGCGGGCGACTGCGCGCCGACCGTGATGCCCGGGTTCAGCCACTAGCCACCGCCCCCTCGAGTGCACGAGGATCGTGACGCCGATCACACCGCCCGAGGAGCTCCGAGATGACCGACGACGTCCTGGCCCACCGCGCACGCATCGAGGAACTGGTCGGGGGTCGCACGCTGATCGACGCGTTGGCCGGTACGGCGACTGCGTTCGCCGACGAGGCGGCGTACAGCGACAAGCACGGCCCGGAGGAGGGCTGGCGCACGCTGACGTGGGCAGAGACCCGCGAGCTCGCACTCGACGTCGCGGCGGCGCTGATCGAGGTCGGCGTGCAGACCGGGGACACGGTCGCGATCATGGCCACCAACCGGATCGAGCACATGGTCGCCGACATGGGCGGCGTGCACGCGGCGGCGACCCCGATGTCGATCTACAACACGCTCTCGCCCGAGCAGGTCGCCTTCATCGCGGGCGAGGCCAACCCCAAGGTCGTCATCGTCGAGACCCAGGACCAGCTCGACCGATGGGCGCAGGCGCTCGACGGGGTGGCGCAGGTCGTCGCGATCGGAGATGCCGACGGTGGCATCGGCTGGGACGACTTCGTCGCGAGCGGCCGGGCCTACCGCGCCGCCCACCCCGACGTGATCGAGGAGCGCCATGCCGCCCTCGACCAGCACGCGCCGGCGACGATCCTCTACACGTCCGGCACCACCGGAAATCCCAAGGGCGTCGTGCTCACGCACCACAACGTCGTCTACGAGGCGCTGAGCACGCTGGAGGCCGCGGGCCTCGAACCCGGGTTGCGCCAGGTGTCCTACCTCCCGCTCGCCCACATCGCGGAGCGGGTCCTGAGCCTCTACGGCCCGCAGGTCGTCGGCAGCCACTCCTACTGCATCGGCGACCCGGCGGAGCTGCTCGCGACGCTCGGCGAGGTGCACCCGACGGCGTTCTTCGGCGTGCCGCGCGTGTGGGAGAAGATCAAGACCGGTCTGTCCGCCAAGCTCGCCGCCGACCCCAACCCGGACGGCGTCAAGCTGGTCCAGGACTCGATGGCGGCCGGCCTCGCGTGGGTGCAGGCGCAGGAGGTCGGGGGCGTGATGACGCCCGAGATCGAGGCGGCGTACAAGCAGGCGGACGAAGCGATCCTGGGCTTCCTCAAGCTCCTGCTCGGCCTCGACCAGGTCACCTGGGCGGGTTCGGCGGCAGCGCCGATGCCGCTCGAGGTCGCGAAGTTCATGGCCGGGCTCGGGCTGAAGGTCTTCGACGTCTACGGCATGACCGAGACGTGTGGCGCGGTCACCGCCAACGGTCCGGCCGGGTTCCGGCTCGGCACCGTCGGGCGCGCGACGCCCGGCATGGAGGTCAAGCTGGGCGAGGACAACGAGGTGCTCGTCCGCGGCCCGGTGATCACGCCCGGCTACCACCGACAGGAGGCGGCCACCCGCAACCTCATCGATGCCGACGGCTGGGTGCACACCGGTGACATCGGCACCCTCGACGAGGACGGCTTCTTCGCCATCGTGGACCGCAAGAAGGAGCTGATCATCACCAGCGCCGGCAAGAACGTCGCGCCCTCCAACATCGAGAACTACCTCAAGGAATCACCGATCGTCGGCCACGCGATGGCCATCGGCGACAACCGGGCCTACATCGTCGCGATCCTCACGCTGGACGGCGAGATCGCGCCGCTGGTCGCCCAGCAGCTCGGCATCGAGACCACCGACCTCGCCGAGCTGTCCCAGCACCCGCAGATCCGGGCGATGGCCCAGGACGCCGTGGACAAGGCCAACGCGCGACTCTCGCGGCCCGAGCAGGTGAAGTCGTGGGAGCTCCTGCCGCACGAGTGGACCGCCGAGTCCGACGAGCTCACGCCGACGCTCAAGCTCAAGCGCCGGGTCGTGAACGAGAAGTACGCCGACGTGGTGAGTGCCCTCTACGCTCCAGAAGCGTGACGTTCGACCTGCAGGCGCATCGCGGTGGGGCCGGGCTGCACCCGGAGAACACCCTCGAGGCCTTCGGGGCAGCCCTGGCCCTTGGTGTCTCGACCCTCGAGCTCGACGTCCACCTCACCCGCGACAACGACGTGGTCGTCAGCCACGATCCGGCGCTCGCGGACGCGCGGCTGATCCGACAGCTGGGTCGCGCGGATCTGCCGCCGACCATGCCGCTCCTGCGCGATGTCGCAGCTCTGCTGTCGGATCGGGCCGCCGACCCGGTGCGCATCAACCTCGAGATCAAGTACGACGCCATGCAGATCACCGGGTCCGCCGCCGAGCTGACGTCGCGGGCCGACTTCGTGGCGGTCACGCTCGACGCGATCCGGATCGACGGCCTCGTCGAGCGCACCAGCATCCAGTGCTTCGACTGGGGCGTGCTCGGCCTCGTGGGCAAGGAGGAGCAGCGCGTACGCCGCAACCTGCTCGTCTCCCCGAAGTACCTCAAGCAAGGATCACCGTGGTTCGCCGGGCTCGAGGTCATGGCCGATGACTTCGTCGCCTCCGCCGCAGCGGAGGGCTTGACCGCCATCTCCCCCATCCACGGCAGCCCGTTCCTCAGCGGCGTCGGCGATGCGGCGTACGTCCCCTTCGCCAACGGTGAGCTCGTCGATCGCGCGCACGAGGTCGGCCTGCAGGTCATCCCGTACGTCGTCGACGACCCGCCCACCATGGCCGCGCTGGTCCGGCTCGGCGTGGACGGGCTGATCACCAACTATCCCGACCGGCTCCGCGGCGTGCTCGCCTCGCTGGGACTCCCGCTGCCGGAGTCGTTCGAGTGAGCGCCCGACCGCCCACCCTCTAATCTCGTCGCCATGCCCTTCTCGGATCGCGCTCGCCGTACCCTCACCGTCCTCGCCCTGCTGGCCACAGGAGTCGGCCTGGCAGCGCCGGCGCAGGCCGCCAGCGGCGGCAAGGGTGATCCCGGATCGCTGACGGGCTACGCCTTCGACACCCACACCGCACCGGCGCAAGAGGTGATGGACGCGTGGCGGCTCGAGTCGCCGTACGCCGGCATCGGCATCTACATCGGCGGCAGCAACCGGCTGATGGACCAGCCCGAGCTCGACGCCGACTGGGTCAGCACGCAGCAGCGACAGGGCTGGCACCTGCTCCCGCTGTGGGTGGGCCCGCAGGCGAGTTGCTCGGGGTACGCCGACGTGATGTCCGCCGACCTGGCCACGGCCCAGCAGCAGGGGCGCGCGCAGGCGGCCGCGGCAGTGGACACCGCGCGGGGACTGGGGATCGGGCGGGGCAGCACGCTCTACTACGACCTGGAGGACTACGACATCGCACCGGACGACTGCCGCCAGGCGGCCCTGTCGTTCGTCTCCGGGTGGACGAAGGCGCTGCACTCCTCCGGCTATCGCTCCGGTGTCTACTCCAACATCGCGGCGGCGATCACGTCCCTCGACTACGCCGACCGGGTCTCCCCCGGCTCCTATGCGATGCCCGACGACATCTGGTTCGCCTGGGGCAACGGTCGCTCGGACGTGCGCACCGACGACCGGGTCCAGGGCAACCGTTGGGACGACCACGACCGCGCCCACCAGTACGCCCTCGACATCTCGCAGACCTATGGCGGCCAAACCCTCACGATCGACGCCAACTGGGTCGACGTCGGGCGTGGCTCGGTCGCGCCGAGGAGCCGACCCCTGTGCAGGGGCGTCGATGTCGACCTGCGCCGCTACCCCACCCTGCGCGCCGGCCGCAGCGGCGAGGCCGTGCGTGCTGCCCAGTGCCTGCTCCGGCACACCCACCACACCAAGGCGCCCATCACCGGCCGCTACGACGCCCGCACCACCGCCGCGGTCCGCAAGGCGCAGCGCAAGCTCGACCTGCCGGAGACCGGACGGATCACCCGCGCCACCTGGACCGCGCTGCTGGCTCAGGGCAGCCGGCCGCTGCTCAAGGTCGGGGACACCGGCGCGCCGGTGCTGCGACTGCAGCGCGCTCTGACCGCGGCGCTGGGCCGAGCCACGCCCATCGACGGTGTGGTGACCAAGCGGACGGCGAAGGCGGTCAAGGCCTTCCAGGTCAAGCAGGGCCTTGCCCCGACGGGTGTGGTCACCGACGATGTGTGGGCAGCCCTGCGCAACATTTGACCCGGGTCGGAGCGTCAGAGGGACATGAAGCGAATCGTGATGGGCCTGGCCGTTGCCGCGCTCGCCCTTCCCCTCCTCGGGTCGTCGGCGCACGCGGAGGAACAGGCACCCAGGAAGACCGTCTTCGACGTCAGCGACCTGGAGACGGGCGCGCCACCCAAGCTGGTGTGGTCGCAGACGACCGGTGACGAGACCACGATCCACGGACCGACCGGCGAGACGCCCGTCGCGGGCCGTGTGGACGCACTGGCACCGATGGGCTCGGGCTACGTCGTGCAGTCGTTCGACACCTCCGATCCCAACGCGCGACCGATCACTCGCTTCGTCGGCGCCGACGGGACGCCCGGCCGCTCGACCTGGCGCACCGGCTATGGCCTGGCGACCTCGCCCGACGGCGAGGCGGTCGCCTTCACCACCCGCCGCGGTGGGGTGAAGGTGATCGACCAGGACGGCGATCGCGTGCTGAGCATGCCGAGGATCCCGAGCAAGGAGTTCGGTACGCCCGTCTACGTCACCAACGGCTACTGCAAGGAGGACGAGACCAGCAACGGCTGCGCCATCCTCGTCAACTCCACCAAGCGTCGCGAGAGCTGGGTCGTCTCGTCCCACGGCATCGTCGACATCACCGGCTTCAAGGCGGTCAGCACCGGTTCCCACCGCTGGGCCGGCGGCATCACCACGTTCAGCGACACCGGCACGTGCAGCGTGATGAAGCGCAACCAGCGCGCCCGCTGGAAGACCTGCGACAACATGTTCAGCGACATCTCGCCCGACACGCAGCGCGTGCTCGGCACCCCGGCGTACGCCGACGGCTTCGGCCCGACCGCGCTCGACGTCCTCGACCTCCGCACCGGTCGGCTGCAGAACTCCTGGATCAGCACTCGCAAGGCGACCACGACCTACTTCGACGAGGTCTGGGAGGACGCCACGCACATCCTGGTCGTCACCTACTCGGACGAGGAGTTCGCCGTCGTACGACTCGGCCTCGACGGTTCGATGGAGTACGCCGTCGCGCCGGTCGCCGACACGGACGGAGACATGGAGTCGCCGTTCAACCTGCAGACGCGCTGACGACCCTGCCCAACCTTGGGTAACCCTGAGAACCCTGAGTCGTCCTCAGGGACTATCCGGATGCGCGATGCCCTTGGATTCCGCTTCACTTGTCCCATGCATCGACAGATCGCCGGCTCGCTCACCGGCCGCACCACCAAGTGGATAGTGCTGATCGCCTGGCTGGCCATCGCCGCCGGCTCCTCCATGTTCGCCTCCAAGCTGGTCGACGTCCAGAACAACGAGGCGTCCTCCTGGCTGCCGTCGAGCGCCGAGTCGACGCGCGCCCTCGACCGGATGAGTGCCTTCCAGGACGTCAACGCGATCCCGACCCTCGTCGTCTACCACCGCGACGGGGGCCTGACCGAAACTGACCTCACGGCCATCGAGGAGCAGGCGACCGAGTTCGCCGCGCTCGACGGCCTCGATGAGCCCGCCGAAGGACGCCCGCCGGCTGTCATCAGCCCGGCCGCGGCTGAACAGATCGGCTTCCCGGCCGTCTCCCAGGACGGCGACGTCGCCCAGACACAAGTGACGTTCGACTTCGGCAAGAACGGGTGGAACGCCCTGCCCGACGCCGCCGACGATCTCCGCGGCATTGCCGACATCGACGGCGTCGACGTCTACATCGCTGGTCTGGGCGGCCAGGCAGCCGACGCCGCCGAGGCGTTCGGCGGCATCGACACGACCTTGCTCTTCGCCACCCTCGGCGTGGTGATCCTGATCCTGCTCTTCACCTATCGCAGCCCGGTGCTGTGGATCCTGCCGATCATGTGCGCGGGCATCGCCCTGTTCACCTCGCAGGCACTCATCTACTTCCTCGCGAAGTACGCCGACCTCACGGTCAACGGCCAGTCGCAGGCGATCCTGACGATCCTCGTCATCGGCGCCGGCACCGACTACGCCCTGCTCCTGGTG
>JBDSPC010000511.1:0-6490 GCA_039914485.1 Nocardioides sp. | reverse complement strand
CGAGCCCCTCACCGATGGATCAGCGCTTCACGCGCAGGGTGGACTTCGTCCGCACGCCCTGGAAGCTGTCGTTGCCCTTGAACTGGACCACGAGCCTGTACTTGCCTGGCCGCTTGAACTTGCGCAGCTTGACCTTGGCCACGCCGTCCCTGACCTTGGCGTTGTACTTGTGCCCGGCGATCCTGACCTTCACCCGGCCGCGAACCGGCAGTGCGACGTCGGACTTCAGCTTGACCTTGATCCGGACCCGGGTCTTCTTGGCCTTGATCTTCTTCTCGTTCTTCGGGAAGAGCTTGACCTTCATGGCCGGCTTGCCCTGGGTGACGGCCCGGTCGATGGTCGTCTTCGAGCCCTGCGCGACGAAGCTGAGTCCCTTGCCGCCACGGACGGTAAATACCGCCCGGGCCTGCCCGTTGGTCACCGGGGTCGACCCGAAGGTCAGCACGGAGTTGTCGCGGTTGACTTTCACCAGGTCGAGCTTGGTGTTGGGCGCGATCCCCAGCGAGGTGATGTCGAGCTTGTCGAAGACGATGGTCGCCTTCTCCCCCGACCTGTAGCTGCTCTTCAGGCCGCTCGCGAAGATCTGGCGCTTGATCGCGGACGGTGACTTGGTGGTGCCGTCCTTGAAGAAGCCGTCGATCCACAGGTCCCGGTCGATGGCGCCGGTGTCGGCCGACTTGCCCTCGAGGAAGGCGGTGAAGTTGTCGCCGCCCTGGGCGAGGAAGCTGAACGTGGAGACGGTGTAGGTCTTGGTCGGGACGACCGCCACCCCGTCGACGGTCAGCGACACGACGCGATCGCCAGCGGGACGCGACGGGTCGAGGATCGTCTGCACGTTCTTGGAGACGCCGAGAGCCAGGAACGGCCGGCTCGCCGAGGCGGGCTGCCACTGCTGCTCGAGGATCTTCTTGAGCGTCGCGCCGGTCACGTCGACGTAGCTGACGTTGTTGACGAACGGGAGGACCGAGTTGGCCTCCTCGAAGGTCACCACGCCGTCGCTGTTCTCCGGGCTGGTGGTCAGGTCACCCTTGAACAACAGGTCGGCGCGCAGACCACCGGGATTGGTGATGCCGATGGCCGGCGTCTTGTTGGCCGCTGGGATCTTCACCTCCCGCAGTGCGTCGGCGACGAGGTTGCCGATGGTCGACTCGGCGCCACGGTCCTCCTGGACGCCGGCAGCGGCCAGGTCGGCGTCGGCCCGCGAGAAGTCGGCCGCGATGGTGCCGACCTTCCGGTCGCCGATCACGTTGGAGGCGGCCAGGGCCGCGTCCACCACGGTCTTGACGGCCGCAACGCGGGGCAGCGTGTTGTCGGCGGTCGCGACCCGGTCCTTGATCTCAGCAGAGACAACGGCCACCGTGTTGGCGTCCGTGTCGATGGTCATGTCGAGCCTGCCGATGGACTCTCCGTAGTTGCCCGCCTGCAGGACCGGGCGACCGTTGTTGTAGGCGTACTTCTGGTGCGTGTGGCCGTTGTAGATCACGTCGACGGCAGTCACGGTGTCCTGGGTGATGTGCTTGAAGACCGGTGTCTCGGCCTCCTGCTGCGCCTGGCTCGCCGCAGACGCCGCCTTGGGCGCCCCCTCGTGGTACGTCGCGATGGTCGCGTCGCAATCGACGCCAGCCGTCTGCAGTCGAGCGACCTCCTTGTTGACCGCTGCCACCGGGTCGGTGAACGTCAGACCGGCCACACCACCCGGGCTCACCAGGGTCGGGGTCTCCTGGGTGACCGCGCCGATGACGCACACGTTGGCGCCATTGAGGGTCATCTGGGCCGAGGCCGGCAGCACGGGGTTGCCCGCGGCGTCGACGACGTTGGCACCGAGGTAGGGGAAGTCGGCCTTCGGATAGGCCGTGCCGTCAGGGGCGGTCG
The DNA here is from genome assembly GCA_039914485.1 of Nocardioides sp. Classification (GTDB taxonomy): domain Bacteria; phylum Actinomycetota; class Actinomycetes; order Propionibacteriales; family Nocardioidaceae; genus Nocardioides. The sequence continues at coordinate 4,618 of JBDSPC010000511.1, read as the reverse complement.
CGCCGCCGTCGATGACGTGCGACTTGAAGAACGGGAACCCCTTGTCGAACTCGTGGTTGCCGACCGAGGACGCATCGAGATCGAGCGCGTTGAGCACGTCGATCGTGGGCTTGTCGTCGTTGAACGCCGAGGCGAACAGTGAGGCCCCGATGTTGTCACCCGCGGCCAGCACCAACGTGTTGAGATCGCGGTTCTGCTCGATGGTGGTGGCCCACTTGGTCGTGTTGGAGTCGATGCGACCGTGGAAGTCGTTGAAGTTGATGATCCTGACAGGAACGACCGCTGCGTTGGCCGGTGTCGCGGTGAGCGCCACGACGGCCAAGGGCGCGGCCAGCACGCCGGTTGCGGTGGCGGCGGCGATCAGGCTGCGGCCCAGACGAGATGCTGACACGAGGTACCTTTCGATCGGACAGGTGATGTGCGTCACCCTAACCCGGTCTAGTCAACTCCCCGCCACCCCTTGGTAGGGGCAATTTCGTTGCCACGTCAGGCGGTCGGCGAACGCCGCTGTTGCCACACGGCACGGAAGAACTCGTAGCCCGACCACATCGTCATGATCACCGCGCCGGCGAGGAACACCTGGCTGATGTAGAAGAGCGCTTCGCCGAAGCCGCCCCACGCATCGAAGGCGCCGCCGTGCGCCCGATCGTTGGCAGGGCCGTGCGGCAGCGGCATCATCAGGCCGGACAGCGCGATCGCCTGGAAGGTCGTCTTGATCTTGCCGCTCAGGGCCGCCGGGATGACGACCTGCTTGAGCACCGAGAGGCGCAGCAGCGTCACGCTCCACTCGCGGATCAGCACGACGATCGTGACCCACCACCAGATGTCACCGACGAGCGAGAGTCCGATGAAGGCCATCCCGGTGATCGCCTTGTCGGCGATCGGGTCGGCGATCTTGCCGAAGTCGGTGATCAGGTTGTGCTTGCGCGCGAGGTCGCCGTCGATCTTGTCGGTGATCATCGCGCCCACGAAGATCACGAAGGCGATCCAGCGCCACATCGTCGAGTCACCACCGTCGTGCAGCAAGGCCCAGGCCAGGACCGGCACCAGCACGATGCGCAGCGTCGTCAGCACATTGGCGATGTTGAAGTTGGAGGCCTGCTTCTCGGCGGTCGTCATGCGTGCGCTCCATCGTTGTCGACGGGTACGGCGACGAGGTCCACACCGTCCGTGGCGACGACCTCCGCGGTGACGACATCGCCGACCCGTGCCCTGGACCCGTCGAGGGTCGTGGTGCCGTCGACCTCGGGGCCCTGGTGCTCGGCGCGCCCCTCGACCACACCGTCCTCCACGGACTCGACGAGCACGCTGACCGTCTCGCCGATGCGCTCCTCGGCGCGCTGGGCGTTGAGCTCCTCGACGAGGGCGGTGACGTGCTCGGTGCGAGCGCGCACCTCGTCCAGGTCCAGCTTGTCGTCGTAGGACTCCGCTTCGGTGCCGTCCTCGTCGGAGTAGCCGAAGACGCCGACGACGTCCATCCGCGCGGCCTCGAGGAAGTCGCACAGGGTCTGCAGGTCGTCCTCGGTCTCGCCGGGGAAGCCGACGATGACGTTGGACCGCACGCCGGCCAGCGGGCTCAGCGTGCGGATCCGCTCGAGCAGGCCGAGGAAGCTCTCCGGGTCGCCGAAGCGGCGCATGCGGCGCAGCACCGTGGCGCTGGCGTGCTGGAAGGACAGGTCGAAGTAGGGCACGACGCCGGGGGTGTCGGCGATCGCCTCGATCAGGCCGGGACGAGTCTCGGCGGGCTGGAGGTAGGACACGCGCACGCGGGCGATGCCCTCGATCGCGGCCAGCTCGGGCAGCATCGTCTCGAGCAGTCGCAGGTCCCCGAGGTCCTTGCCGTAGGACGTGGAGTTCTCGCTGACGAGGAAGAGCTCCTTGATGTCCTGGGTCGCGAGCCACTGGGCTTCCTGCAGGACGTCGCTGGGACGGCGGCTGACGAACGAGCCGCGAAAGCTGGGGATCGCACAGAAGGAGCACCGGCGGTCGCACCCGCTGGCCAGCTTCAGCGGCGCCATGGGTCCGGCGTCCAGCCTGCGGCGTACGACGCGGGGGCCGGTCGCCGGCGCACCCTGGCCGATCTCGTCGGTGCTGGCCAGGTTGTCGGCGTGCCCGGGCATGGAGATCGACGAAGCGTCGCGATCGACCGGCGAGATCGGCAGCAGGCGGCGACGATCGGACGGCGTGTGCGGGTGGTGCACCTCGCCGCCGACGATCGAGCGGAGCTTGGCGGCGATGTCGGGGTAGTCGTCGAAGCCGAGGACCGCGTCGGCCTCGGGCAACGACTCGGCGAGGTCCTTGCCGTAACGCTCGGCGAGGCAGCCCACCGCCACCACGGCCTGCGTCTTGCCGGTCTCCTTGAGGTCCGCCGCTGCGAGCAGCGTGTCGACGGAGTCCTTCTTGGCGGCCTCCACGAAACCGCAGGTGTTGACCAGGACGGTGTCGGCGTCGGCCGGCTCGGCGACGAGCACGAAACCGCCGGCCTCGAGTCGACCGGCGAGCTCCTCGGAGTCCACCTCGTTGCGGGCACAGCCGAGGGTCACCACGGCAACACTCATCGGGGTCTCGGCATCAGCCTGGGTGGGGGCAGCAGAAGTAGTCGTCATCGCAGACCGAGTATGCCGCTTCCACCCCCGCTCGGCCCCTTCGCGACGCGCGTGGGGGTCGCCACACGTGGGTCAGCGGGCGACGTAGGTGCCCTGCCCGGCGACGCCGGCCTCGCCGATCGGCTTGGCGTCCTGGCCATCGAGGGAGACGGTCACGGCGCCGTCGGTCGTCTGGACCCGCACCGGCGGGGCCGCGTTGAGCTCCTTGACCTCACCGACGGCGAGGTTGCCCTTGAACACGATCTCGGTCGAGCCGTCGCGCACGACGACGTGGGCGCCACCGGTGGTGGCGCTCAGCACGACTGGCACAGGGTCGCCCAGGGCGGTGGCGCCGGCTCCGCCGGGTCCTCCGGAACCGTTCAGGATCGGGGCGGAGCCACGCAGCTCCGGCGGGGCGTCCATGACCAGGCGGGCGATCGACCAGCAGAGCACGAGGGCCATCACGACGGCCACGAGCAGCGACCAGTTGGGACCGCCGCGGGTGCTGCGGATCGAGCCGTTGGCACCGGTGGCCAGCTCGGCCTCGAAGACCCGGCGCGGGTTGATGTCGGCGTGCGCGTAGCGCTCGTCGTAGGACGCAAGCATCGGCGTCACGTCGACGCCGAGCACGCGAGCCAGGGTACGCAGGTGACCGCGGGCGTAGAAGTCGCCACCGCACGGGACGAAGTCGTCGACCTCGATCGACTCGATGACGTGCGGGCGGATCCGGGTGCGCTCGGCCAGCTGGTCGACGCTCAGGCCGAGGCGCGTGCGCGCAGCCAGCAGCTCGGGACCGATGACGGGGTCGACGGCGGGCTCGACCTCGAACCCGTCCAGCACGATCGGGTCGACCGGGTCGCCGCCCTTGGCGATCGGGCGAACCCGCTCGCCCCAGACCTGGGTGTCCTCCACGAGGCTGACGCTGCCCGGGCGACGCAGCTCGCGCCCCTCGAGCTCGGTCTCCTCGACCGGCAGGTCCAAGCGCGCCTCACTGCGACGACCGGCGGCGGACTCGCGCAACGGCACGGGCGTCTCGCTGGCGACGATGGGCTCGCCCTCGGGCTCCTTGACCTTCTCGAGCTCCTCGACAAGGTCTTCCTCGTCGAGCTCGCGAACACGCTTCGGAGCGAGCGCCGCGAGCTTCGCGATCCCGACGGCCAGCAGCGGCCGGGGGTCGCGCAGCGACGCGCGGGCATGCGGGGTGTCGTCTTCCTCGTCGACCTCAGTGACGTCGTGGACGAGGTCGTCGACCTCTACCGTCGTCGGGTCGATCACCACGACGTCGCCGGCCTGGTGGGCCACGCGCTCGAGAGCGGCACCGAGGTCGTCCCCGGCACCGACGACGCGCGTCGCGATTCCGAGGGGTACGGCGAACGGTGCGCCGTACAACCGGGTCGAGAGGCTCGCCTGGCGGCGGCCGGAGGCGTCGAGCTCGGCGAGGAGCTTCTCCTCGTTGTGGGCGCTGACCACGAGACGCCCGTCGCGCAGGGCGCCGCGCCGCGGCGTGTGCTCGACGTGCTCGACCGCGCTCCACGGCAGCCCGCGCCAGGTGCGACCGAGCCGGATGCGCACACCTTGGGCATCGGCCACCAGCAACGGTGTCCGCGCGTCGAGGAAGGTCAGCAACCAGTAGCCGCCCAGCAGCCCCATGACCGTGGCCAGCGTCCAGTCCAGCGCTCCGCCGCCGGAGACGGCTCGGGCGAGGTAGGCGATCGCAACCGCCGAGGCAACCACGCCCACTCCCGCTGCGAGGCCGGCGTTGCGGCGTACCTCGACCGCGTCCGGCGTCAGCGACAACGACTCCCCGGTGATCTCGGATCCCTCGGTGTCGAGGTCCAGATCGCGAAGTTCAGCACCCATCACACGCCCCCCTCAAGTGTGGCAATCACTGCGTCGATCTCATCCGGCTTGACGAGCACGTCGCGCGCCTTCGAACCCTCGCTGGGTCCGACCACGCCACGGCTCTCCATGATGTCCATCAACCGGCCGGCCTTGGCGAAGCCGACGCGGAGCTTGCGTTGCAGCATCGACGT
>JBDSPC010000510.1:0-14946 GCA_039914485.1 Nocardioides sp. | reverse complement strand
GCGCCGCGATGCGCTTGCTGCCGCCGATCGCGGCGATCGCGCCGGGCAGCCGGTGCAGGTTGCGCCGGGCGTGGCGGTCGAGTCCGAGGGTGAGGTTGTCGAGCTTGGTCGGGTCCCAGGTGGGACCCAGCACGCGGCGACCGGTCCGGACGAGGAACATCGCCATCATCGCCCAGTAGAGCAGGAAGTCGTCGACGAAGGAGTCGGGAATGGGCGGGTCGATCTCCTCGACGCGGTGGCCCATCGACTCGAGCAGGGCGGCGGTCTTCAGGGTGAGCTCACGGACCTCCGGGCTGCAGTCCCGACCGACACCCTGCGTCACCACCGCGATCCGGAGCCGGGCCCGACCGGGTCGGGTGATGTTGCCGATGGGCGCCAGCCGCGGGTGGCGGAAGACCTTCTCGGCCTCGCGGTAGAACGCGGCGGTGTCGCGCACCGAGCGGGTGAGCACACCGTCGGAGATGATCCGGACCGGCATGTCGCGCATCATCTTGTCCTGCGCGAGCCGGTCGCGAGTGGGCTTGAGGCCGACCAGGCCGTTGACCGCGGCCGGGATGCGGATCGAGCCGCCGCCGTCGTTGGCGTGCGCGATCGGGACCACGCCGGCGGCGACGAACGCGGCCGAGCCGGCCGAGGAGGCGCCGGCGTAGTGGTCGGTGTGCCACGGGGTGCGCACGGGGCCGAGACGGACGTGGTCGGCACCGGCATTGAAGCCGAACTCGGAGAGCTGGGTCTTGCCGAGGGGGATCACACCGGTGGCCAGGAACATCCGGGCGAAGTCGCCGTCCAGCTTCTTCGGCCTGGACACGAAGGCGTCGGTGCCCTGCTGGGTGGGCATGCCCTCCACGTCGACGTTGTCCTTGATGAAGGTCGGCACCCCGGCGAAGAAACCGGGTCTCGGCTCCAGGGCCTCCTTGCGCGCCCGGTCGAAGGCCTCGTGGGCCATCGCGCCCAGCTGGGCGTTCACGGCAGTGGCGCGCGCGATCGCCGCCTCGATCACGTCGGTGACGGGGAGGCCGTCGTGCAGGGCGGCCACCAGTCCCACCGCGTCGAGGTCCTGCAGGGCATCGTCGGCGAACGCGTGCACACGGGTCATGGCGGGCAGATTACTGCCGACTCACCAGACGCCGCTGGCGCCGCGACGGTGGCAACCGACGAGGTGGTCGTCGATGATCCCGATGGCCTCCATCAGGGCATACATCGTGGTCGGGCCGACGTGCGCGAAGCCGCGCTTCTTCAGCGCCTTGCTGAGCGCGACACTCTCGGCGCTGGTGGTCGCCATCTCGGAGGTGTCGTGCGGAGCCGGCGTCCGGTCGGGGCGGAACGACCAGATGAAGTCGACCAGCCCGCCGTCCTCGCGGAGCGCGACGGTCGCCTGCGCATTCGCGACCGTGGCATCGATCTTGCGTCGGTTGCGCACGATGCGCGCGTCCAGCATCAGGCGCTCGGTGTGGCTGTCGCCGTACGCCGCGATCACGTCGGCGTCGAAGTCGGCGAACACGTCGCGGAACGCCGGGCGCTTGTTCAGGATCGTCAGCCAGGACAGTCCGGACTGGAACGCCTCGAGGGTGAGGCGCTCGAGGTGGGCTGCCTCGCCCTCGACCGGCATCCCCCACTCGGCGTCGTGGTAGGCGAGGTTGACCGGGTCACCAGCGCCCCACGGGCAGCGCGCGATTCCGTCGGCTCCGATCACAGGTCCGGTCATGCGCGCCATCCTCGCCGATCCCACCGACAGTGCGATGCCGAGTTCGGGGCAATTCGACTCCACGGGAGGCTCTCGAGCCCGTACGCTCACGCTGTCGCCTCCATGAGAAAGCTCGGATCCAGCGATGACCGGTGGCGAACTGACCCGAAGCAGGTGGGAGGGTTCCACGCTGCCCGCGGCCCCGGATCTCGCCCGCCTCGTCGGCCGGCTCGCCCTCGTCGGCGTGGCCTACTACCTCGGCGCACGGCTCGGACTGAACCTGTCCCTGGTCGAGCAGAACGTCACCCCGCTGTGGCCGCCGACGGGCATCGCGGTGGCCGTGTTCCTGGTGATGGGCCGCGCGATGTGGCCGGGTGTCGCGCTCGCCGCGCTCGCGGTCAACCTGCCGATCAGTGATGGCGCGCTCGCGGCCGCGGTCACGGCTGCCGGGAACACCGTTGCGCCTCTCGTGGCGGTGACTCTCCTGCAGCGCGCGGGCTTCAGGCGTCAGCTCGACCGGAGCAGGGACGCACTGGCCCTGGTCTTCGTGGGCGCCCTGCCGAGCATGGCGATCAGCGCCACTGTCGGCACCGCGGTGCTGCTCGAGACAGACCTCATCGGCCGGGGGGAGGCGGCGGCGACGTGGGCGGTCTGGTGGACCGGCGACGCGATGGGCGTCCTCGTGGTTGCGCCGTTCCTGCTGTGCTTGCCGCTGTTCTCAGAAGAGCGGTCATGGCGCCCGCAGCGCTGGGCCCAGGGCGTCGGCCTGCTGCTGCTCGCCACGGCGACGATCGCGTGGACCGCCCGGTCCGAGGTCCCGGTGTTGTTCCTGGTCCTGCCGATCCTCGCCTTCGCCGCATGGCGGCTCCAGCTCCGCGGCGCCGCGCCGGCGGCGCTGATCACGTCACTCGTCGCTTCGTGGTCGGCATCCCGGGCGATCGGGCCGTTCTCCCACGGCGGACTCTTCGAGCAGATGTTCACCCTCCAGGCGTTCAACGCCTGCGTCGCGCTGACGTCCTTCGTCCTGTCCGCTGTGGTCAGCGAGCGCAATCGGGCGGCAGAGGCGCTGGCGGTCGCCGCCGCCGAGCTCGAGGACCGGGTCCTGCTGCGCACGGACGAGCTGACCACGGCCAACACCCGGCTGCTCCAGGAGATCCGCGACCGGTCGGAGGCGGAGGAGCAGCTCTCGCTCGAGGAGGCCCGCACCCGCAGGGAGCACCAGATAGCCGAGACGCTCCAGCGCGGCCTGCTGCCCGACCGCCTGCCGCAGATCCCGGGGGTGATGCTGGCGGCCCGCTACGTCCCCGCCACGGCTGACATCCAGGTGGGCGGCGACTGGTACGACGTCATCCAGCTCCCGGACGGTCTCATCGGCCTGGCCATCGGCGACGTGGCCGGACACGGCCTGCAGGCCGCGGCCACGATGGGCCAGGTGCGGATGGCACTTCGCGCCTACGCCCTGCAGGACCCGGCCCCGGTCGCGGTGATGAGCTCGGTCCACCAGCTCGTGTCACAGCTGCCGACCGCGGAGATGGTGACCCTCCTCTACCTGTTGTTCGACCCGGGCACCCGGCACCTGCGTTTCACCAACGCCGGACACCCACCCGCCCTGGTCTTCGACACCGCCCGCGGCGAATACCTCGGCGGCGGCCTCTCACCACCCCTCGGCGTGACGGCCGAGCCGGACTTCACCGAGGTCGCCCACCAGATGTGGCCGGGCGCGAGCCTGCTGCTCTACACCGACGGGCTCGTCGAGCGACGCGGCGTCTCGATCCAGGACGGGCTCGACCGGCTGGTCGTGGCGTCCGTGGCCGACGCGTCCCAGGACGTCGACGAGCTCTGCGACGGGCTGCTGCTGCAGCTTCCCGGGAACCAGCCGGTGACCGACGACATCGCGCTGGTGGCCATGCGGCCGCTGCCACTCGTGCCCGGCCCGCTGAGCCTCACCCTCTCCGGCGAGGCGCGGATGCTCGTCCAGATGCGCGTCGCCGTACGTCGCTGGCTGCGCGAGAACGATGTCTCACCTGCCGACGAGAACGAGATCCTGATCGCGTGCGGCGAGGCCAGCTCGAACGTCGTCCGGCATGCGTACGGCGCCACGCCGGGGCCGATGCACCTGACCGCCGAGCTGGTGGATGACACGGTGGTGATCGACGTCCGTGACGACGGGGCGTGGCGGCCGCCCGCCGACCTGGGAGGCGGCTGGGGCCTGCAGCTCATCGAGGGCCTGATGGACTCCGTCGACGTCGAGCGAAGCGCCGACGGGACACTGGTGCGGATGCGACGCCGGGTCCGGATGGGAGCGACCGAATGAGTGATCTGGTCTCCATCGAGTCGATCGGGATCGAGGACGGGCAGCTGGTCCGCGCCATCGGGGAGATCGACCTCTCCAACGTCGCGGAGGTGCTGAGCGCGGTCATCTCCGCCGTACCCCACGATGCGGCGTTGGTCGTCCTGGACCTGAGCGACGTCACCTATCTCGACAGCGCCGGCATCTCGATGCTGTTCAAGCTCGCCGAGCGGCTCGGGTACAGCCGACAGCCCCTGCGGCTGGTCGTCCCCCCGGACTCGCCGATCCGTGCGGTCCTGGAGCTGACCAACCTGACCAGCGTCATCCCCGTGGTCGAGTCGATCCGGTCCTGACCCCGCGCTCGCTCGACCGGCTGGCGGCGTTCGCCGGTCGCCGTACGCCCGTGCCGGTCGTAGCCTGACCACCATGGAGATGCCGAAGCACAGCGACGAGGACAAGGCCCGGTTCCGGTCCCTCATCACCGAGGGGCCGGGGGTGGAGATCAAGCCGATGTTCGGCTCGGTCGGGGCGTTCGTGAACGGCAACATGTATGCCGGGTTGTTCGGGTCGGCGGTCGGCGTCAAGGCCTCCCCCGACGACCTCGCGGAGCTGTCGGCCATCGAGGGCTCCGGACCCTTCGGGCCGGCCGAACGGCCGATGGGCGGTTGGCTCTCGTTGCCCGAGGGCTTCTCCGACGAGGACGCGATGTCGTGGATCGAGCGGGCGCGCGAGCACATCGCGACGCTGCCGCCCAAGGTGAAGAAGGCGAAGAAGTGACCCAGCTGTCCGCAGGAGAGTCGCTGACCCTGGCCGACGCGTCCGGGAAACCGCTCGGCAGGCTGCGGATGGCGGTCGGCTGGGAGCACACCCACACGGCCGGCTTCGCGGGCAGCGGGTCAGCGCCGGTCGACCTCGACGCGTCGGCGGTGCAGTTCGCCGGCGGACAGTTCTTCGACGTCGCCTTCTTCAACAACCTCGCCACCCGCGACGGCTCCGTCGAGCACCTCGGCGACAACACCACCGGCAAGGGCGAGGGCGACGACGAGCTGATCAGCGTCGACCTCACCAAGGTCTACGCCAAGGTCGACACGATCCTGTTCCTGGTGACGAGCTATCAGGGGCACTCGCTGGAGTACGTCCGCAACGCCTACTGCCGCCTCATCGACGAGGAGGACGCCGAGCTCGCGCGCTTCACGCTGACGCTCCAGATCCGGGAGACCGGCGCCGTCATGGCCAAGCTCGTGCGGTACGGCGACGAGTGGCAGCTGCAGGCGATCGGCTCGGGCATCGCGCTGAAGACGCCGACGGACTCGATCGAGATGTTGTCGCCGTACGTGTGATGCCGTTCAGGTCCGGGTGCGCATGACCCAGCGCCACTTGGCGATCTGCCGGTCGCGGACGAACCCGAACTCGGCGTACAGCTCTTCCGGCCCGGTGTGGAGGAAGGCGCCACGCTGCGGCGGACGCTCCACGGTCTGTTCGGGATAGGCCTCCACCGTGCCGCCGCCGGCGGCGCGGATCTCGTCCAGTGCGCCGGCCACGGCCGCGCGAGCGACACCCTGACCGCGGTGCTTGCTGCCGGTGAAGATGCAGCCGATCCGCCAGTCCGGCAGCTCGACGACTCCAGGGGCGTACTTCTTCAGGTTCTTGATGTTGGGCAGCTCCGCGGGTGAGCCGTACTGGCACCACCCCACGCAGGCACCGTCGGCGTAGACCAGCACCTGGTGCACCGATCTGCGCTCGGTGTGGGCCAGCTTCGCCTCGCGGTTGCCCTCCCGGCTGCCGGCCCCGAACCCCTCGGGATGCAAGCCCATGCACCAGCAGCCGCCCCACACCCCGTTGTTCGCCTCGACGAGCGCGGCGAAGTCGTCCCAGGTCTCCGGGGTCAGCGGCCTGGTCGTGTAGTTGTCCGTCATGGCGCCCTCCTCACGACGACGATAGGTCGCGTTCCGGACGGTCAGCGTCCGCAACGCGAGGGTGCGACACTGCGGACGTGCAGATCCCCGACCCCGCACTGGTGCTCCTGGTCGGCGCGTCCGGCTCCGGGAAGTCGACCTGGGCGGCGGCGCACCACCGCGACTTGGAGGTCGTCTCGTCGGACGCGCTGCGCGCGATCGTCGGCAGCGGCACAGCGGACCTCGACGCGTCCGAGGACGCGTTCCGGATCGTCGACCAGGTCGTCGAAGGCCGGTGCAGGCGTGGGCTCACGGTCGTCGTCGACACCCTCGGGCTGGATCCCGTTCGGCGTACGGCGTGGGCGACCCTGGCCCGGCAGGCCGGCCTCGCCACGGTGGCGGTCGTGTTCGACACCCCGGCAGTCGTCTGCCGCACGCGCAACGCTGCGCGTGATCGCCCGGTCCCCGCCAGCGTGCTGAGCACGCAGCTGGCGCGGATGCGCGAGGTCCGCGCCGAGCTCGACGCGGAAGGATGGGACGTCCGGGTGGTCAGCAGCGACGAACCCCTGCCGGTGGTGTCGACCGCAGCCGAGCGGGCGATCAAGGACGCGACCGGATCGCGGGTGATGCTCCAGCTCTCCCGCTTTCCTTGGGGCGAGGACCCGCTCGCGTGGCTGCGCGAGGTGGCGCTCGCTGCGGACGAGGCCGGGTTCGCCGGCATCGCGCTGATGGACCACCTCATCCAGATCCCGCAGGTGGGTCGCGCCTGGGACTCGATCCCCGAACCGTGGGTGACCCTGGGGGCACTGGCAGCGCTCGGCACCGAGCTCGAGCTCGGCACGCTCTGCACTCCGGCCACGTTCCGAGCGCCGGGCATCATCGCCAGCTCCGCCGCGACCCTCGACGTGCTCACCGGCGGCCGCGCCTTCTGCGGTCTCGGGGCCGGCTGGTGGGAGCGCGAACATGCGGCGTACGGCCTCGACTTCCCACCCACCTCCCGCCGGCTCGACGACCTCGAGCTGGCCGCCGAGACCATGCGGGCACTCTGGGCGCCGGGCACGAAGGCCTACGCGGGCGAGCGGGTGTCCCTGCCGGAGACGACCTGCTACCCGCGACCCGTCGGCGCACTCCCGCTGATCATCGGTGGGGGCGGCGAGCGCCGTACCCTCCGGATCGCTGCCCGCTGGGGCGACGCGTGCAACGTGATCGGCGACCTGGAGACGGTCCGGCGCAAGGCCGCCGTGCTGCGGCGGCACTGCGACGAGGTGGGTCGTCCGCACGACGAGGTCGCCGTCACCGTGCTCGACATCGCGGTCGTGGGCAGTGACCGCGACGACACGTGGGCCCGGGTCGAGCGGCTGCGTGGGCGCAGCAGGGCGGCCGACTACGCGGCCAGGCATCACGCCGGCGAGGTCGCCGCGCACCGGGAGCGGCACGACCGGCTCTTCGAGGAGGGCGTCAGCACGGTGTTCCTCGCGCTGCCCGACCTCGAAGGGGCCCCTGACCTCCATCGAGTCGCTGCGCTGGCGCGGCGCTGAAACCGTGCCAGGTTGCCGTCAGCTCCGGTACTCCGGATTCTCGAAGTCGAACCTCGCACCCGCGTCCCACTCCTTGCGGGAGTTGCCGTACGCCGGGAAGCCGCCCGCCGCCTTGAGCATCGACGCCAGGTGCATGAGGTTCCACGTCATGAAGGTCGTGTTCCGGTTGGTGAAGTCGTTCTCCGGGCCACCGCTGCCTTCGTCGAGGTAGGACGGACCGGGCCCGGCCTCGCCGATCCAGCCGGCGTCCGCGTTGGGCGGGACGGCATACCCGAGATGCTGGAGGGAGTAGAGGACGTTGCTCGCGCAGTGCTTGATCCCGTCCTCGTTGCCGGTGATGAGGCAGCCGGCGGCGCGGCCGTAGTAGGCGTACTGCCCCTTGTCGTTGAGCTCGCCCGACATCGCGTAGAGGCGCTCGATGACGAGCTTCATCACCGAGGAGTTGTCGCCGAGCCAGATCGGGCCGGCGAGCACCAGGATGTCGGCGTCGCGCACGCGCGGCCACAGCTTCGGCCAGGCGTCGCTCTCCCAGCCGTGCTCCCTCATGTCGGGATAGACCCCGGTAGCGAGGTCGTGGTCGACGGCGCGGAACTCGTCGACCGAGACGCCGTGCTTGGTCATGATCGCGGCGCTCGCGTCGATCAGCCCCTGGGTGTTGCTCGTCTCGGGACTCTTCTTCAGCGTCGCGTTGATGAACAGGGCCTTGAGGCCGGTGAAGTCGGGAGCGGTCATGACGACACTCAACTCGGGTGTCGCCCGCGCGGCAAGGGGGCCGGGGCGGACGTCAGCCGCGGGAGCGCAGCCGGGCGTTGGGCAGGGCGGGTGCCGGGATCGGCGGCAGCGGCTCGTCGACCACGATGCCGAAGCGGCCGGCGCGAACCTGCCGGCCGTCGCTGATGCCGACGACCTGGTCCTGCCACTCCTCGCGGAAGGCGACGACCTCCTCGTGCGTGCGGCCCACGAAGTTCCACCACATGACGATCTGCTCGCCGAACGGCGGACCACCGAGGACCACGACGCGGACCGGCTGGTCACCCGCGGTCACCGTGACGGTCGATCGGCCGGGCGCGACATAGGCGAGCTCGTCCTGCTTGACCTCGCACTCGTCGACCTGCAGGACGCCACGGTCGATGAGGAAGCCGAGCTCGAACGAGTCGTCCACCTCGAGGTCGAGCCGGGCGCCGGCATCGAGGTGCAGCTCCGCGCCCAGCAGCGGGGTGTACGTCGACACCGGGGACGTCGCTCCGAGCAGCGAGCCGAGGAAGACGCGGCCGGTCCAGCCGTCGCCGCTCACGAGGTCGGGCGCGTGGTGCGCGAAGCCCGGAGCGACGTGGCGGCTGGCATCGGGGAGGGCGACCCAGAGCTGGACGCCGTGCAGCGCGGTCGTGTCGGCCGTCGAGACCTCCGAGTGGCTGATCCCCTGGCCGGCGGTCATCAGGTTGACCTCACCCGGACGCACCATGGCGTGGTTGCCGGCGCTGTCGCGGTGCTCGATCTCGCCCTCGAACAGCCAGCTCACCGTCTGCAGACCCGTGTGTGGGTGCGGTGCGACGCTCATGCCGCCGGAGTCCGCGACCTCGTCTGGTCCGTAGTGGTCGACGAAGCACCAGGCGCCGATCAGCGACCGCCCTCGCTGGGGCAGCGTGCGGCGTACGGACATGGCACGAGGGCCGCCGAGCGGCACGTCGCGGGGTGTCAGCACCTCGATGCCGCACGTGACATCGCCCGTGCTCGCCACGGTCTCCTGCGGGTCGCGCTCGGGGTTGGTCATGGATTCCTCAGCTCAGGTGCGTCGGGTTGACCTCGCGCCGATCGCCGGCGCCCTGGGCGCCGACGGCTCCACGACCGACACCGGTCAGCTCGTAGCCCGGCTTCTCGAGGCGCACGATCACCGACTTGGAGGTGGGGGTGTTGCTGCCCTCGGCCGTCGAGTCGAGGGGCACGAGCGGGTTGGTCTCGGGGTAGTAGGCCGCCGCACAGCCCCGCGGCTGGTCGTAGGACACGATCCGGAAGTCGCGCGCGATCCGTTCGCCGTCCTGCCACTCGCCCACCAGGTCGACCATGTCGCCGTCGGCCCAGCCGAGCGAGTCGATGTCGGACGGGTGCACGAACACCACGCGGCGACCGCCCTTGATCCCGCGGTAGCGGTCGTCGAGGCCGTAGATCGTGGTGTTGAACTGGTCGTGCGAGCGCAGCGTCTGCAGGATCAGCCGCCCGGGCTCGACCTCCAGCACCTCGATCGGCGTGGACGTGATCACCGCCTTGCCGGACTTCGTCTCGAAGGTCCGCGAGTCCCGTGGCGGGTGGGGCAGCACGAACCCGCCCGGCTGGCTGATCTTCTCGTCGTAGGCCGCACAGCCCGGCACCACGCGCGCGATGTGGTGCCGGATCACCGAGTAGTCGTCGCGCATGGCGGCCCACGGAATCGTGGAGTCCGGCAGGGTCGCGAGGGCCAGCGAGCAGACGATGTCGACCTCGGAGCGCAGGTCCTTCGACGCGGGCTTGAGCGGCCCGTGGGAGGCGTGCACCGCGGACATCGAGTCCTCGACGGTGACGCGCTGGCGGATGCCACCGGTCAGGTCCTGCTCGCTGCGTCCGAGCGACGGCAGGATCAGGGCCTCGCCGCCGGTGACGAAGTGGGAGCGGTTGAGCTTGGTCGAGACGTGCACGGTGAGGGCGCAGTTGCGCATCGCCCGTTCGGTGACCTCGGTGTCGGGAGCGGCCGAGACGAAGTTGCCGCCCAGCCCGAAGAACACCCGCACCTTGCCGTCGCGCATCGCGCGGATCGCCTGGACGGTGTCGTAGCCGTGCTCGCGGGGCGGCTCGAAGTCGAACTCGTCGCGCAAGGCGTCGAGGAAGTGGTCGGGCACCTGCTCCCAGACGCCCATCGTGCGGTCGCCCTGGACGTTGGAGTGTCCGCGGACCGGGCACAGCCCGGCGCCGGGTCGACCGATGTTGCCCTGCAGCATGGCGACGTTGACGATCTCCTTGATCACCGCCACCGAGTTGTGGTGCTGGGTGATGCCCATCGCCCAGCAGGTGATGGTCGCGTCGGAGGCGCGGAACATCTCGGCGGCCTCGGTGATCTGCGCGCGCGACAGCCCGGTCGACCGTTCGACCTTCGCCCAGTCGAGGTCGGCCACGTGAGCGGCGTACGCCTCGAAGCCCTCGGTGTAGGTCGACAGGAAGTCGCGGTCGAGCGCGTCCCACTCGACCAGCAACGACCCGATGGCCTGGAACAGCGCGAGGTCGCCATTGATCCGGATCGGCAGGTGCAGGTCGGCCATCGCCGTACCGGTGCCGATGACGCCGCGTGGGCGCTGGGGATTCTTGAAGCGGACCATCCCCGGCTCCTCGAGCGGGTTGATCGAGATGATCCTGGCGCCGTTGCCCTTGGCCTCCTCGAGCGCGGAGAGCATGCGCGGGTGGTTGGTGCCGGGGTTCTGGCCGGCGACCACGATGAGGGAGGCGTGGTGGATGTCGTCGAGGCTGACCGAGCCCTTGCCGATGCCGATGGTCTCGACGAGCGCGGTGCCACTGGACTCGTGGCACATGTTGGAGCAGTCGGGCAGGTTGTTCGTGCCGAAGGCGCGGGAGAAGAGCTGGTAGACGAACGCGGCCTCGTTGGAGGCCTTGCCGGACGTGTAGAAGACGGCCTCGTCCGGGTGCGCGACCTTCGTCAGGTGGCCGGCGATGGTCGAGAAGGCGTCGTCCCAGGAGATGGGCTCGTAGTGCGTCGCGCCCGCGCGCAGGACCAGCGGCTCGGTGATGCGGCCCTGCTTGCCCAGCCAGTACTCGCTGCGCCCCTCGAGGTCCTTGATGGTGTGCTCGGCGAAGAAGTCCGGGCCGACGCGCTCGCGGGTCGCCTCCTCGGCGACGGCCTTGGCGCCGTTCTCGCAGAACTCGGCCGTGTGCCGGTGGGACGGATCGGGATCGGGCCAGGCGCAGCCCTGGCAGTCGAAGCCGTCGACCTGGTTGAGCTTGAGCAGCGTCTGGGCGGTGCGGCGCACGCCCATCTGGCTGATGCCCATCTCCATCGCCTTGGCAACGGCCGTGATGCCGGCCGCCGTGTGTGGCCCGTGCTCGACGTCGAGCTCGTCGTTGCCCTTGCCCCGTGAAAACCTCATGTCCGACATCCTGCCTCGCGCGCCCACGCCTGTCGCGCGCAGGACACCTCGGCCTTCCCGCACGTTCATCGGGATGCGCCACGGTGCACCCATGCGGATCGCGCAACTGGCCAACTTCATCGGGCCCGCCTCGGGCGGCATGAAGACCGCCATCCACGCTCTCGGGGAGGGGTATGTCGAAGCGGGCTGTGAGCGCCTGCTCGTGATCCCCGGTCCGACGGACTCGCGGGTGAGGACGCCGTTCGGTGAGGTCGTGCAGCTGCGCGCGCCGAAGGTGGGCGGCGGCTACCGGCTGATCGTCGAGCCCTGGCGCGTCACCGACGTGCTCGAGTCGTGGCGGCCGACCTCGGTCGAGCTGAGCGACAAGCTGACGCTGCTGCCGGTCGCACGCTGGGCTCGCCGCGCGGGCGTGGGATCGGTGCTGTTCTCGCACGAGCGGCTCAGCGACATGTTCGCCATGCGCACCGGCCTCGACACCACGTCCAAGGTGTCGATCGCGCTGCTCAACCGCATCCTGGTCCGCAGCTTCGACACCATCGTGGTCACCTCCGGCTATGCCGAGGACGAGTTCACCAACGCCGCCGCCGGGGCCGGCTGCCCGATGGTGCGGGTGCCGCTCGGGGTGGATCTCTCGACGTTCCGCCCCTCTTTGCTCGAGTCGAGTGATGAAGTGGCTGCATCCGCGGTTGGGGATATCACTCGACCTCTCCGGCTCACCCACTTCGGGCGGCTGTCTCGCGAGAAGAGCCCGCACCTCGCCGTACGGACCGCGGTCGAGCTGCACCGTCGCGGCGTCCCCCTCCACCTCGACGTGTACGGCGACGGGCCGCACCTCTCCGAACTGGTGGACCTCGCAGCGGGTGCCCCGGTCACGTTCCACGGCTTCATCGACAGCCGTCGCGACCTGGCCCGCCACGTCGCCGCCGCCGACATCTCGTTGTCGGTCTGCCCGAGCGAGACGTTCGGCCTGGCCGTGCTCGAGGCGCTGGCCGCCGGCACCCCCGTCGTGACGGCGGACCGCGGCGGCGCGCGCGAACTGGTCGACGCCGCCTCCGGGGCGTGGGCGGATCCGCATCCGGCCGCCTTGGCGGACGCCGTGCTCGACCTCGCCAACCGGCCTGTCGCCGTACGCCGAAGTGCGGCGCGGGCCCGGGCCGAGCTGTTCCCGTGGTCGGCCACGGTGGACTCGATGCTGGCCGTGCACGAGAGCGTCACCCGCCGCGTCGCGGTCGCCTGACCGGAATAGCCCCCTCGGGCAGCCGGTTGGGCTCCCCGTGACCTCACTCTTCGAGCCCCTGACCCTCGGCGCGATCGACATGCCCCACCGCGTACTGATGGCCCCGCTGACCCGGATGCGCGCGACGCCGCCCGGTGACGTCCCCAACGCGCTGATGCAGGACTACTACGTCCAGCGGGCTAGCGCCGGCCTGATCGTCTCCGAGGGCACGCAGATCAGCCCCGAGGGCAAGGGCTACATGGACACCCCCGGCATCTACAACGACGAGCAGGTCGCCGGCTGGCGCACGATCACCGACGCGGTCCACGACGCGGGTGGCCGCATCGCGGCGCAGCTGTGGCACGTCGGTCGCGTCTCCCACAAGTCCTTCCACGACGGTGCGCTGCCGGTGTCCGCGAGCTCGGGCCCCTACCGCAACCGCACCACGATCCGCGGTGAGGACGGCGTCCCGACGCGGGCCAACTGCCCCATCCCGCGGGCGCTCGAGCTCGACGAGATCCCGCGCGTGATCGAGGACTACCGCCGCGCGACGGTCAACGCGCGCGCAGCCGGCTTCGACCTGGTCGAGATCCACGGCGCGCACGGCTACCTGCTGCACCAGTTCCTCGCCGCGGACAGCAACCTGCGCACCGACTCCTACGGCGGCTCGCTCGAGAACCGCGCGCGCCTGATGCTCGAGGTCACCGACGCCGTCGTCGGCGCCTGGTCGGCCGACCGCGTCGGCATCCGGATCTCCCCGATCGGCTCCTTCAACGGCACGGAGGACCCGCACGGCGCGGAGGCCGGGCTGTACGTCGCGGGCGAGCTCGCCCAGCGCAACCTCGCCTTCCTCCACCTGTCCGAGCCGGACTGGGCCGGCGGCCCGGAGCTGAGCGACGACTACCGCCGCTCGCTGAAGGCAGCCCACCCCGGCGTGATCGTCGGCGCGGGCAGCTACGACGCCGAGAAGGCGGCGCGACTGCTCGACGCCGGTCTGATCGACGCCGCGGCGTTCGGCCGTTCGTTCATCGCCAACCCCGACCTTCCGCGACGGCTGGCGGAGGGGCTGCCCCTCAACGCGCCGGTCGCGGACACGTTCTACGGCGGCGACGAGGCCGGCTACACGGACTACCCGGCGCACGCCTGAGGTTCTGCCTGGACCGCCTTGGGACTAGAGCGCTGAGAGCCCGGGCACCACGTGCTCGCCCAGCGCCCGGACAACGGCGGCTGGATCGTTGCCCGGCGGCATCACGTGGACCTCGTCGATGCCGATGTCGGCGAAGGCCCTCATCTGCTCGACGAAGGCAGCGCCGTCTGCTGCCGGATCGGCTGGCGCCATGAACGACATCGTCTTGCGCAGGCGGTCGTAGGAGGTGCCTTCGTTCTCGCAGTGCTCGCGCAGGATCGTCAGCTTGTGGACCGTCCCGGAGGGATCGGCCGGATCACCGAAGAGGTTGCAGGCGTCGGCGTACTTCGCGACGAACCGCAGAGTCTTCCGCTCGCCACCGCCGCCGATCATGATCGGCGGCGTGCGGACCGGCTGCGGACGATTCAGGGTGCGGCCCAGCTGATAGTGCGCGCCGTCGTACGGGCCCTCGTCGTCACTCCACATCTGGCGCACGATCTGGAGAGTCTCCTCCAGCCGTTCGAACCGCTCCTTCGTGGACGGGAACGGCACACCGAGACCGACCGCCTCCTCCTCGTACCAGGCAGCGCCGACCCCCAGTGCCGCGCGGCCACCGGACAGCACGTCGAGGGTCGTGATGATCTTTGCGAGCAACCCGGGGTGGCGATACGTCGTCCCGGTGACCAACAGCTGCAGCTCGGCGGACGTCGTGTGCGCTGCCAGGAAGCCGAGAGTGGTGTAGCCCTCCAACATGTTCAGGTCCGGCCCACCGACCATCTCCATCTGCCAGTAGTGGTCCATGACAGAGAGGTTGTCGATGCCGCCCTCGTCGACCGCCTTGCCGACCGCCGCCAGCATCGGCGCGATGGCGGCCGCGCCGCCTTCGAAGTCATAGGTGACCAGGTGCACTCCGAGCAACATGACTCGAAACTACAGGTCGAGTGTGCGGCCTAACATGACTCCCGACGACGGGAGGGGCGCCAGTGATCACGACGGTGAGCACGGTCAAGGACGACGGCGTGCGCCTCCAGCGATGGATCGATCGCAACATGGCGGCCGGTGTCGACCGG
>JBDSPC010000509.1:0-18079 GCA_039914485.1 Nocardioides sp. | reverse complement strand
TCTCGTCGACGACGACGGGGGCCAGGCCGAGGGAGGGCTCGTCGAGCAGGAGCAGGGTGGGCCGGGACATGAGCGCTCGGCCGATGGCGAGCATCTGCTGCTGGCCACCGGAGAGCAGCGCGCCGAGTTGGTTGCGCCGTTCGGCCAGAATGGGGAACAACTCGAAGACCTGCTCGAGGGTCTGAGTGCTCTGCGCATCCTTGCGGGGCCAGAACCGGAAGGCGCCCAAGCGGAGGTTCTCCTCGACGCTGAGGGTGCCGATGATCTCGTGGCCCTCAGCCACCAAGGAGAAGCCGCGGCGGACCATACGGGCTGGGCTGGTGCGGCCTACGGGGCTGTTTGCGACCTCGAGCCGGCCGGAGCGCAGAGGGAGTTGGCCCGAGATGACCCGCATCAGGGTCGTCTTGCCCGCTCCGTTGGCACCGAGAACGCCGACGGCCTCACCGGGGGCGACCTCCAGCGACAGATCGTGCAGGACGTCGGTGCCGCCGTATCCGGCTCGTGCGTCCGTGAGTCGGAGGATCATCTCGCCACCCTCCGCGGCTGGATGGTTGTGGACACCGCCCTGGTGGGCATGGTCGGCATGCTGCGGGACGTCAGTCATCGGGTGCCTCCGAGGTAGGACTCGATAACGGCGGCGTCCGAGAGGACGGCCTCGGACGGGCCTTCGGCAATGACCCGGCCGCTCGCGAAGACCACGAGGTTGGCACACAGGGAGCTGACGAACTGCACGTTGTGGTCGATGAGCAGGCAACCCACTCCGCGGCCAACCGCGGCACGGATGGCCTCGGCGATCTCATCGCGTTCGTAGTTGCTGAGCCCGGCACCGGGTTCGTCGAGGAGCAGGAAAGCCGGGTCGGAGGCCAGGGCACGGGCGATCTCAGCGCGGCGGACCACTCCATAAGGCAGGTCGGCAGCCGTGTCGTGGGCGTGTTCGCGCACCCCGACGAGCTCAAGCAGCCCGAGGGCGTGGTGGTAGGCCTCGTCGTCGTCACGACGACTTCGAGGCAGGTCGAGCATCTGCTCGACCAGGGTGGACCGGGCGGCCTGTCCACGACCGAGCATCACGTTGGTGACCAGGTCGAACTCCCCGATCATCTGGGCGCTCTGGAAGGTCCGCACGACGCCGCGACGGGCGATGGCGTGGGGGGACAGACCGAGCAACTCGTCTCCGTCGAGGTGTACCGAGCCGCTCTGGGGGTGCACCAACCCCGAGATGACGTTGACCACCGAGGTCTTGCCCGCCCCGTTGGGACCGATCAGCCCCACGACCTCGCCGCTGCGCACCGACAGTCCGACCCCCTGCAGGGCCTTGACCCCGGCGAACGCCAATCCCACGTCCACGACCTCGAGGTGCCGCGGCGCAGCGCCGATCGCAGGCTCGGGAAGAGCAGCCACCTCGAACGGCACCGCGCGCCTGTTGAACCGGCGCACCCAAGACTCTGCCGGTAGCGTATTCACCACGCTACGACCGACGCCGACCAGTCCGCGGGGCGCGAAGGCGAAGATCGCGATGATCGCGATGCCGAAGATCAGGTTGCTCATCTCCCCGACGAGCTCACCGGTCTCCTGGATGGCCACCAGTGCGATCACCCCGAGGACCGGACCCAAGCGCGTCCCGGCGCCACCGATCAAGAGCACGATCAGCACGTTGATCATGACGTGGAGGCCGAAGGACTCCGGGCTGATGAACATCATCTGGTGGGCGACCAGCGCCCCCGCCAGCCCAGCGAAGGTCCCCGAGACCACGAACGCCAGGAGGCGACGTCGCCACGGATCGATACCCACGGTCTGGGCTGCGACCACCGACTCCCGCACTGCGACCAGTTCGCGAGCCACCCGCGACTCACCGAAACGGTAGAAGATCTCGAAACACACCACCGCCACCGCCGCGACCAACCAGTAGAACGGCAGCTCGCCGGCGAACAGTGCGGTGTCACCCACCATCAGAGGCGCGATGCCCAAGTATCCGTTCGCACCGCCCGTCAACGAGTCCCAGCCGACCATCACCTCGGTTGCGGCGACCGCGAACGCCAACGAACCAAGCGCGAAGAAGGCACCCCCCAGCCGCGAGGTCGGCACGGCAACGATCAGCGACGCGATCAGCGCCACCACCATGGCAAGCGGCACCGAGACCCAGAACGAGACTCCCCACTCTGCCTCGATCAGGACGCTGGCGTAGGCCCCCACCCCGTAGATCGCGACGTGGGCAAGGTTGAACAGACCTGCGTAGCCGAAGATCACGTTGTACGCCGCGACCAGCACGTACAAGATCGCGGACGACGTCGCCACTGTCAGCCAGAACCCGTTGCCACCCGTAGCCAGGCCGAGCCCCACTGCGAAAGTCGCGGCCGCCAACGGGCGGCCCGCGTCGGCGACCCAGCGACGCGGCTTGGCGGGGACCCCACCACCCGACGCCTCTGACCTCGAGCGCCACCGTGATCTTGCCGACATTTGCGAAGACACCTCGGTCTCGTCCGTCACCCCGGTCATGTCCGGACCGCCTCTCGACCGGCGCCCAGGATCCCCTGCGGACGCACCGCGATCATCACGAACAACAGCAAGAATGCGAATACGCTGGCGAACTCCGAACTCACGTAGCGGACGAACAATGCGTCCGCGAAGGCCACTATCACTGCGCCGATCGCCGCGCCCTGGATGCTGCCCAACCCACCCAGCACCGCAGCCGCGAAGCCTTGGATCGCCAGGGGCAACGCCAGCCCCAGCGCCACCGCAGAGGTCGGAGTCCGCAGCACCCCGGCCAAACCAGCGATCGCCCCCGCCAGCAGCCACACCCCGGCCAGCACAACGATCGGGTTGATCCCGTACAAGCCCGCTGTCGACTGCTTGAAGGCCACCGCCTCCATCGCCCAGCCCGGCATTGTCTTGTCGATGAGCAGCCGCAGTCCGAGGAACACCGCAACTGCCAGCACGACCGTGAGGATCCGCTGGTTGCTGATCGTCACGCCCGCCAACTCGTGTGAACCTGACACCAGCGGAGGGGAGCTGAACCCCTGCTTCTCCCAGAAGCTGCCTCCGAAGTACTCCAGCATCAGACCGAAGCCCAGTGTCGCGATAGCGAGGGCCGCGTGCGTCGCGCCAGCCCGCTCGGCCAGGCGCACCGCGATCAAGTACATCGCCAGACCCAGGAGCGCCGACATGCCCACTGCGAGCACCAGTGCGAACCAGCCGGCGCCCGCGGTGTTGGCGAAGAAGATGCCACCGATCACCGCGATATAGCCCACCCCGAAGTTGACCACCCGGCTCCCCCGGTACACCAGCACCAACGAAAAGGCCACCAGTGCATAGATCGCCGCATTCGTGCTCGTCGTGACGAAGATCGCCAACGCGTCGCTCATAGGGCCCTCCGGTCAATTGGTCGGGAACAACTCGCGGTCCGGCCCGCACTGGAGCGGCCACGAGCCACGCTCCGCATTCGGGGTTAACCATGACTACTATTACACTTATCCCGCTACCAGACAACGACCAAACGCAGTCTCTGCCGACGAGTCGGCACGACGGGCGACGGACCGGGGTCAACCGACGACAGGCACCCGCATGAGCAAGACAATGACACCGCCCACGCTGTTCACGCCCCTGGTGGTCGGCGGCCTGACGCTGCCGAATCGGCTCGTGATGGGCTCGATGCACACCGGCCTGGAGGACGATCCCGATGTCGAGCGGCTGAACGCCTTCTACCGCGAGCGCGTCCAAGGCGGGGTCGGACTGATCATCACAGGGGGATACGCACCCAACGAGGCGGGCCGCCTTGACACTCACGGCGTCGTGCTCGGGCCCATGGGTGACCTTCACCACCACCGCAGGATCACGTCCGCCGTCCACGACGAAGGCGGCCGGATCGCTGCCCAGATCCTGCACGCGGGCCGCTACGGCGCGCACGAAGGGGCGGTCGGTCCATCGGACCAGCGCAGCCCCTTGACCCGCCGCCACCCGCACGTCTTGTCCTCTTCGGAGGTCGAGAAGACGATCGACGACATCGCGACCGCGGTGCGGTGCGCCGAGGAGGTCGGCTACGACGCCGTGGAGATCATGGGCTCCGAGGGTTACCTGATCACCCAGTTTCTCGCTCCCCGGACCAACACGAGGAACGACGACTGGGGCGGCGACCCCGTGCGGCGTCGACGGTTTGCGGTGGAGGTCGTCCGTCGCTCGCGCGCCCTCGTATCCCCCGGCTTTCCTCTCATCTTCCGGATCTCGCTGGCCGACCTGGTCGAGGACGGCCAGACCTGGGAGGAGGTGGTCACCTTGGCGACCGAGCTGGAGACGGCTGGCGTCGACGTGTTCAACACCGGGATCGGGTGGCACGAAGCACGTGTACCGACCGTCCAATCACAGGTCCCGAGGGGCGCTTGGTCCAGCTACACCGCCGCGCTCCGGTCGGCGGTCAGCGTGCCGGTGTGCGCCTCCAACCGGGTCAACACTCCGGCGCTGGCCGAGCGACTTGTCGTCGATGGCATCGCAGACCTGGTGAGCATGGCGCGTCCGTTCCTGGCCGATGCCGACTTCGCCGCCAAGACCGCAGCCGGCCGTCCGGACCTCGTCAACGTCTGCATCGGCTGCAACCAAGCCTGCCTGGACCACGCCTTCGTCGGCGAGCCGGTGTCCTGCCTCGTCAACCCGCGCGCGGGCCACGAGACCCTCCTCACGATCACTCCGGCGCGGAGGCGGCGCTCGGTCGCGGTTGTCGGGGCCGGCCCTGCGGGGCTCTCGGCTGCGGTCACCGCGGCCGGTCGAGGGCACCACGTGACACTCTTCGAGCGGTCCAGCCAGGTGGGAGGTCAGTTCCGGCTCGCGATGGCCATTCCGGGCAAGGAGGACTTCGCCGACTCCCTCGCGTACTTCGAAGCCCAGTTGCGACACCACGAGGTCGACCTGCGCCTGGGGGTGGACGCGACCTCCGAACTCCTCACCTCCTTCGACGAGGTGGTGGTGGCCACCGGCGTGCGGCCGCGCGTGCCAGCGATCGAGGGGGTGGACCTGGCTGGCGTCGTTACCTACGCCGAGCTGTTGTCAGGCGCTGCCCCGGCCGGCCGAAGGGTCGCGGTCATCGGCGCCGGTGGAGTCGGCGTCGACGTGTGCGCGTGGTTGACGCACCACAGCGAGTCGATCGCTGCGTGGATGTCGCGGTGGGGGGTCGACGAACGGTCAACTGTCCGCGGTGACCTGTCAGCGAATGTCGGCCCGCAGCAGCCGCTGCGGGAGGTGACGCTGCTCCAGCGCAAGGCGACCCCCATAGGTGCCGGGCTCGCCAAGACCACTGGCTGGGTCCACCGCACAGTCCTTCGCCAGTTCGATGTCAACCTGGTCGTCGGCGCCTCCTACGACCGGATCACCCGCGACGACGGCGCTCTTACGCTGCACCACCGGGTGGATGGCACGGCCCGCCGCGTGGTCGTGGACACGGTGGTGCTGTGCAGCGGACAGGACTCGGTCAACGAGCTCGAGGCACCAGCAGGTCGCAGCTGGCACGTCATCGGCGGTGCCGAACTGGCCGCTGAGCTGGACGCAGAGCGCGCGATCCGCCAGGGGTTCGAGGTCGCGGCAGCCCTCTGAAGCGAGCCACCCGGCACACCGGCATGTTCCTGCAAAGACCTGCTGCCCGATATCGGCGGCACCTCGACGTCAGTCCTGGCCGTATAACTCATCCGATGACGACACTGCTAGACGGAGCTTCCGTCTCTGTGGTCCGTCAAGAGCTGCTCCACGGATTCGCGGGCACACCACTTGTTCGTGCCCATCACCCCCGACGGTCCACGCTTGATCCAACCCGCTACGTACACGCCAGCCACCGGCTCATCCCCTGCGACCGCGGTGACACGTCCTGCAACGTTCGGGACGATGCCACGGGCCTCGTCGAAGGGCAGCCCAGGGAGTCGACGTCCCCTGTAGCCGACCGCGTGCAGCACCAGGCCGGAGTCCATCGACGACTCCGACTCGAACCCGGCCGACTGTCGTAGCCGGACGCTCTCAACATGTCGATCACCGAGGAGTTCGACAGCACGGGTTCTGAACTTGAGCACGATACGCCGGCGCGATGCGGACGAGCTGTTGCTCGAGTGCACCAACGTCCGCAGAAGGCGCAATTTGTACGAAGCGAGAGCATCCGCTCGCTGATCCACGAACGTCTCTCCATCCGCTTCGCTGACACCATCAACAACGACATCGACGTCGTCGAGCTGGCACAGTCCAACCAGTTCCGACAAGGAGAATGCCGCCTCACGGGGGCCCCTGCGACCCAGCACCACCACTTCCCGCACCCGGGAGGCGGCAAGTGCTTCGAGGGCGCGTGGAGCGATCAGCGTGGTCGCCAAGTCGTCCACAGGACGGCTGAGGATTCTCGCCACGTCGAGCGCGACGTTCCCATTGCCGATCACGACGGCGCGCTCAGATGTGAGGTCGAATTCGTCCCGCTCGCGTTGTGGGTGCCCGTTGTACCACTCGACGAATGATCGCGCGGTGTGGCTTCCTGGCAGGTGATGACCGGGGACTTCGCTCATCGCGCTCCCAGCGCACCCATGCGCGTAGAGGATTGCATCGTGGGAACCGGCCAGCTCGTCATGCGCGACGTCAGCACCGACCTCGACGCCGAGGTGCAGCGTGACCTCGGGCGATTCCAGCGCCCTCGCGAAGGTCTCGGTGATCGATCGAGTCTTGACGTGGTCCGGTGCGACCCCGAACCGCGCCAGACCGAACGGCGTGGGGAGCTTCTCGAAGACCTCGATACGCAGCCCTTCGACTCGCGAGTCGATCAGAGCCTGCACCGCGTAGCACGCGGCAGGCCCTGAACCGACGACAGCAACCGAGAGTCCCGGGGCCACGACGCTCATGCCCCGGGGCCCGGGGCGACCGTCTCGACGGCCTCCGGCGCTACTTCGAACCACATCCGATTGATCCGCTCGAACTCTCTCGCCCCAGAGCTCAGGGCCAGGTCGGTCTCGATGGCGTCCACGGGGCATACATCGATGCAGGCGCCACAGTCGATGCACGAGACGGGATCGATGTACAGCATCTCCGCGCTCGCGAAGGCAACTTCGTCCGGGCGTGGGTGGATGGCGTCGACCGGGCAGGCATCGACGCACGCGGTGTCGCTACAGCACGACTGTGTGATGACGTGAGTCACGTTGGCCGTCCGGTGGTCGGGTCGCCCTTGTTGGTCGAACTGTGCGTAATATAGCATCTGTGTGTAGGTATTCTGGGAGGTCTGCTGTGGCGATATCGGAACTCGAATCTCGATGGCTGTCTGATGCTGCTCCGGATATGCGGC
The DNA here is from genome assembly GCA_039914485.1 of Nocardioides sp. Classification (GTDB taxonomy): domain Bacteria; phylum Actinomycetota; class Actinomycetes; order Propionibacteriales; family Nocardioidaceae; genus Nocardioides. Next base: position 10,794 of record JBDSPC010000509.1, on the reverse strand, counting down.
CCATCACAGTTGGCGACAGTCTGCGCGACGCCTTTGCCCGGGAGCCCCACCGCCAGGCAGTCATGGAGGCCGTTGATGGGGAAGTGACGGCGAGCTGGACCTATGAAGAACTGCTCCGCGACGCCGAGAGAGCTGCGAGGTCACTGGCCACCCGATTCACGCCCGGTGACCGCGTGGCGATCTGGGCGCCGAACAGTGGCCGGTGGGTTGTTCTGCAACAGGCGCTCGCGCTGGCAGGCGTCGTCGCCGTGCCGCTCAATCCTGCCTACCGCGAGAGCGAAGTGATCTACGCGCTGACACAGTCAGGCAGTCGAGGGCTTCTCCACGCGAGCAGCCATCGCGGCTTCGACATGAGCCAGATGGTGGCGAAGGTCCGTTCCCAGTGTCCGGAGCTGAGCGAGGTCATATGTCTCGACGACTGGGATTCGTTCATGGAGGGCGGTGACCAGGAGTCTGAGCTTCCCCAGCTCAGTGGTCACGACCCCCTCGTCATCCTGTACACCTCCGGCACCACGGGCAAACCCAAGGGTGCCCTCCTTCATCACATGGGCCTGGTGCATCAGGCGCGGCTGGCCACTCAGCGCGTCGAGTTCACCGCAGAGGGAGTGTGGATCAACCCCCTCCCCCTCTACCACATGGCGGGTGGCGGGCTGGTGTCAACTGGAGTGATCGCCCATGGTGGGACACACGTCGTCATGCCCAACTTCGATGCGGGCGAGGCCCTCGGCCTTCTCGAGAAGTTCAGGGGCACCCACACCCTCCTGGTGCCGACGATGCTGAGGTCGGTGCTCGAGCATCCGGACCTGCACGAGCGAGACCTGACTTCTGTGCATTGCGTTCTGTCCGGAGCATCGGTCGTACCGCCCGATGTGGTCAGGAGGACCACCGAGGCCTTCGACTGCCGCTTCAGCATCCTCTACGGGTTGGCCGAGACTGGAGGCGTCGTCACACAAACCACCTTCGAGGACTCCGTGGAGGACCAGTCCTTCACCATCGGTCGACCGCTCACGGGAATTGAGTTCAAGGTCATCGATCCCGAGACTGGCGTGACGACCCGACTCGACGAACCCGGCGAGCTCGTGTGCAGGACACCACAGCTGATGCTCGGGTACTACGAGATGCCGGAGGCGACCGCTGCGACCATCGATAGCGAAGGTTGGCTGCACACGGGCGACCTCGGCGCCATGGACGGTCGGGGATTCGTCCGGATCACCGGGCGTTTGAAGGACACGATCATCCGAGGTGGCTTGAACATCTACCCGCGGGAGATCGAGGACGTCCTCATCTCTCACCCTTCCGTGCTCGAACTCGCAGTCCTCGGTGTTCCCGACGACAAGTGGGGAGAAGAGATTGCAGCGGTCCTGCGAACCGCCGACGATGTGCTGCCGCCGAGTGCGCACGACCTTCGAGCGTATTGCGTTGAGCGTCTGGCGCGACACAAGGCGCCGGTGCAGTGGTACTCGATCGAGGAGTTCCCGATGACTCCGACGGGCAAGATCCAGAAGTTCCTCTTGGCCGACATGATTGCTCGTGGCACGCTCCAGCCGCTCGTCGAGCACGACTCCTCACATGTCTGAGCGGACCGTTCACCAGGTCTACTGTCGTTTCTGCGTCGCTCACTGCGGACTGCTGATCGACGTCGAGGACGGCGAGGCCGTGAGCGTTCGAGGTGATGTCCATCACCCCATCTCCGAGGGATACACGTGCGCCAAGGGCCGCAGCACGGTGAAGGCGCACTATGACCCGGCTCGGTTGAACCACCACACTCGTCGGCTTCCCGACGGCACCGTCGAAAAGGTGTCGTGGGGCCGGATGCTCGAAGACATCGTCAGCAGGGTGCGCGAGGCAACGCGCGCTCATGGGCCCGACGCGGTCGGCCTCTTCATCGGGACCGGCGGATCCCACGACGCGGCTGGTCGTCGGCTGGCGGTCAAGTGGTTGCGGGGCACGGGGAGTAGAAGTCAGTACTCGGTTGCGACCGTTGATGCACCATCAAAGCCACTGGTCGCTGAACTGGTTGCGGGCAACCCGGGCCTCTTCTCGGTGGGGATCGATATCGAGCGGTCGAAACTGACCATCCTGGTCGGCAGCAATCCGCTCGTCTCTCACGGCCACACCAGTGCCTGGCCCAATCCTCGAAAGCACTTGCGCACGCTCACCACCAACGGGCAGCTGTGGGTCGTCGACCCGAGACGCACGGAGACTGCCGCCGTCGCATCTCGCCACCTCGCACCCCGCGTCGGCACCGATCACCTGTGGCTGGCTGCCATTGCGCGAGACCTCCTCGCCTCGGCGGATCTCGACGAGCTCAAGCTCCGCGCGACCGGCGTCGATGCCCTGGCACAGGCGCTCGAGCCGTTCAGCATGGAGCGGGCCGCAGAAGGGACGGGGCTGGCGCTCGAGGATCTGAACGAGCTCCTGACCGCCATCAGAACGAACGGTCGGGTCGCAATCCAGTCCGGCACTGGCGTCTCCATGTCTGCCGCCGCGACGGTGACTGAGTGGCTGATCTGGGTGATACAGATCGTGACCGACTCGATGGATCGCGAAGGTGGGTCCTGGTTCAATCCGGGGTTCCTGAGGCGCGCAGACGTCAACCCGATCGCGCCGCGAGACGGTCAGGGAGACCCCGGCCCGCCCAGCCGTCCCGAACTTCGCGCTCGGCTCGGTGAGTTCCCAGCCGTCGCTCTCGTCGACGAGATCCGCAGCGGCAATCTGAAGGCTCTTTTCGTCTTCGGGGCCAACCTCGTGACCTCGATGCCAGACACGGCAGCCACGATCGAGGCACTCGGGGAGTTGGACCTCCTCGTCGCGCTCGATGTCGCAGAGAACGAGACGACTCGCTTGGCCACCCATGTGGTCGCCTGCGCAGCTCCCCTCGAGCGTGCAGACTTGCCCTTCATCACCGACACGTACTTCTCCGCAGTCGCGACCCAGTACGCCGGCCCGGTGGTTGCCAGGGCTCCGGGCCGCATTCCCTCGTGGCGGGTCTTCGCCGACCTCGGAGCAGCGCTCGGACCTGACCTGCTCGGCGGCCTCGACCCTGACTTGGCGACCGAGGCAGACCTCCTCGGGCCGTTGACCGCCCGCAGCGACGTCTCCCTCGACGAGTTGGTGGAGCATCCAGGCGCCCACATCTCCGACGCCGCAAGGATCGGATGGGTCCGGGAGACTGCGCTTCCTGGTGGACGATGGCGACTCGCGCCGGCGGTGCTCGTGGAGCAACTCCGCTCCGTCGAGGACCCACACCATGGGCTCGTGCTGGTGCCTCGACGTCAGTTGCGTCAACTCAACTCTCAGTTGGTCGAGAGCGGGACGGCCGACCGGAGGCGGGCCGTCCCGACGATCATCATGAACCCGGTTGACGCTGCCGAGCGCGGCCAGGCAGCCGGAGACCGTGTGTCCGTCAGTGGGTCGACGGGCATGCTTTCGGGCGTCCTCGAGATTGATCCAGGTGCAGCGCGAGGCGTGGTCTCGATCGCGCACGGGCATGGCAACGTCAACGTCAACGTGCTCACGTCGACCGTGACCGGAGTCGATGAACTGACGGGCATGATCATGGCAAGCGGTTTGCCGGTGGAGGTGGGGAGCGCCGAGCCCTGAGGGAGCCCGGGGTTCGCTCAAGGAATTCCCTCCTGACGACCTCGCCTCGCTCGCACCATGTCGGAGTCAACTCGCCGCCGCCACCTCGGACGCCCACGCCAGCAATGATCGCATCCCCTCCTCGAGAAGGCTGGTGAGCGAAGCGTCAGGCTCGTGCAGCCACCGCTCGTAGGCCGTCAGCGCCAGGGCCAGGGCGACCTGACCCATGAGCTGGGGTTCGAGGGTGGTCGGCTCCACCTCGAGTCGGCGGGCGGCATACTCGGCGATCACCTGTCGCCATTCGGCGTACCGCAGCACGGAGTGCGCCTGGAGTGCCGGTGTCTCGAGGATCAGGCGCATCCGTTCGATGTGTGGCGGTGACGCGTCCGCCGGGAAGCGGTTGAACTCGACCACTCCGCGTCCCACTGCAGCAAGGAGCGGGATGTCCGCGGGCATCGCGGCAAGGAGGTCGCGGAAGCCGTCGAGAGTGCGGTCGAACTGTCCCCAGGGGATGTCGTTCTTCGACGCGAAGTAGCGGAAAATGGTGCGGCGTCCTATCCCGAGCGCCTGAGCGATGTCGTCGAGCGTAGTAGCCGCAAAACCGCGCTCGGCGAAGAGCCGGAACGCGGTCTGTTCGATCTGCGCATGCGAGGTGACCTCTGGACGACCGACCGACGCTCGCTTCATCACGGGAGAAATGTAGGTCCTTCCATTTTGGCAATGAGTGCAGTTATTATCGGACCTACGTCATGTCCCTGTCGAGAGGATCCGTCCATGAACCCCGAGAACACCACCGCGTCCGAGCAGCCCGACGAGGCACTCACCGCGGAGAGCCTGATCGAAGAGGTCTCCATCGACGGCATGTGCGGCGTGTACTGATGCTCGACGAGGCTTGGATCCTGTCCCCATCGGTGGCTCTGCGACCGGAGCCGTTCGGCGCGCTCGCCTACCACTTCGGCAACCGCAAGCTGACGTTCTTGAAGCGTCCCGAACTGGTGGCAGTGGTCCGGGCCCTGGGAGAGCAACCCGATGTCCGTTCGGCGTTGATCGCCGCCGGTGTTCCGGATGCCCAGCATGCGGCGTACGCCGACGCGCTGGCCGGCCTCGCCCGTACCGACATGATCCGCCCCCGCAGCGAAGGGGTGGCCGCGTGACCATCGCGCCCGAACGCCCCATCACCGGCACGCTCGTCGAGCAGTTCGAGCTCGGCCTCGACGCCCCGATCTGCCTGACCTGGGAGCTCACCTACGCCTGCAACCTCGAGTGCGCACACTGCCTGTCCAGCAGCGGGCGACGCGACCCCCGCGAGCTGAGCACCGAGCAGTGCGAGGCCGTCATCGACGAGCTCCAACGGATGCAGGTCTTCTACGTCAACATCGGCGGCGGCGAGCCCACGATCCGCCCGGACTTCTGGCACCTCCTGCAGTACGCCGTCGACCACCAGGTGGGCGTCAAGTTCTCCACGAACGGCGTGCGGCTCACCCCCGAGCGCGCGCAGTTCCTGACGAGCCCGGCATGTGCGGGCTACGTCGATGTGCAGATCTCGCTCGACGGCGCGACCGCTGAGGTCAACGACTACGTCCGAGGCCCGGGCTCCTACGACATGGCACTGACCGCCTTGGCGAATCTCCAGGACGCCGGCTTCGAGGACGCGAAGATCAGTGTTGTCTGCACCCGGCAGAACATCGGCCAGCTCGACGAGTTCAAGGCACTCGCTGACCGTTTCGGTGCGACGTTGCGGCTGACCCGACTGCGTCCGAGCGGGCGCGGCGCGGACGTGTGGGACGAGCTGCACCCGCTCCCGGAGCAGCAGCGCGAGCTCTACGACTGGCTGATGGCTCACGGCGAGGGAGTCCTCACCGGAGACTCCTTCTTCCACCTCGCAGCGTTCGGCGAGCCCCTGCCCGGCCTCAACCTGTGCGGCGCCGGACGAGTGGTCTGCCTCATCGACCCCATCGGCGACGTCTACGCCTGTCCCTTCGCCATCCATGACAATTTCCTGGCCGGAAACCTGCTCGCCGACGGCGGCTTCCAGTCGGTGTGGCAGACCTCCGAGCTCTTCCAGGACCTGCGCTCTCCCCAGACCGGCGGTGCCTGCGCCAAGTGCACCTTCTACGACACCTGTCGCGGCGGATGCATGGCTGCGAAGTTCTTCACCGGCCTGCCGCTCGACGGCCCCGACCCCGAGTGCGTCCAGGGGTACGGAGAGACGGCACTGACTCAACTGAGCCTCGCCGGCGACCGGATGATCCCGGCCGCGAGCCAGGACCACTCCAAGGCCAACCCCACCCGCAACCAGCCCGTGATGCTGACCCTCGGCAGGCGTCCCGAACTGCTCACCGTGCCGACGTCTCCACCGGTCTCGGCGTGCGCCGAGAACCCGCTGGCCGGCTTCACGCCCACATCTAGCTGAGGATCAGCCATGCCCAAGAAGCCCGAGTGGCTCGAGAACCCCTGGAAGCAGAACCCCTGGTTCGAGTCCGTCGCGGTAGCGCAGGAGCGTGCCCGCAAGCGCTTGCCCGCCCCCGTGTACGGCGCCCTGGTCGCAGGCTCAGAGCGCGGCCAGACCATCGCCGACAACCAGGCCGCGTTCGCCGAGTTGGGCGTGGCCCCCCACGTCGCCGGGCACCCCGCCGAGCGGGCCATGGGCACCACCGTGATGGACCAGCAGATCTCCCTCCCGGTGCTGATCAGCCCCACCGGCGTCCAGGCCGTGCACCCCGACGGCGAAGTGGCGGTCGCGCGCGCGGCCGCCTCTCGCGGCACCGTGATGGGGCTGTCCAACTTCGCGTCCAAGTCGATCGAGGAGGTGACCGCGACCGGTGCCATCACGTTCTTCCAGATGTACTGGACAGGTGATCGGGACGTCGTCATCCAGCGGATGCAGCGAGCCCACGCCGCAGGTGCGGTCGGCCTGATTGCCACCCTCGACTGGTCCTTCTCGATGGGTCGCGACTGGGGCAGTCCGGAGATCCCCGAGAAGGTCGACCTCAAGACGATGATCCGGATGGCGCCGAAGGTCGCCAGCAAGCCGCGCTGGCTCTGGGAGTTCGGCCGCACGGGCCAGATCCCGGATCTGACCGCTCCGAACCTCGCTCCGCCCGGGGGCGACGCTCCGACATTCTTCGCGGCCTACTACGAGTGGATGACGACACCACCGCCGTCGTGGGAGGACGTCGACTGGATGCGCGAGCAGTGGACGCAGATCAGCGACGGCAAGCCGTTCATGCTCAAGGGCGTGTGTCGCGTCGACGACGCGCTGCGGGCCCGCGATGCCGGGGTGGCAGCACTGTCGGTCTCCAACCACGGCGGCAACAACCTCGACGGCACTCCGGCCGCTATCCGGATGGTCAAGCCGATCTCGGATGCGGTCGGCGCCGACCTCGACGTGGTCATGGACGGCGGCATCCGTCGCGGATCTGACGTCGTCAAGGCCGTCGCCCTCGGTGCACGAGCAGTGATGATCGGCCGCGCCTATCTGTGGGGCCTCGCCGCCAACGGTGAGCAGGGCGTCGGCAACGTGCTCGACGTGCTGCGCTCGGGCATCGACTCCGCACTGCTCGGTCTGGGCGTTGAGTCCATCCATGACCTCACGCCCGAGCACGTCTTGGTGCCCAACGGGTTCCACCGCGCACTCGGGACGACCCACCCCACCCGCGTTCCGCTCGCAGCCGCGTCTGAGGACTGATCGTGCGGCTGGCCCAGGCAACCTCAGCCGACACGGTCGGCGCCAGCCTCGTCCTCGTGCCTGTCGGCTCGATCGAGCAGCACGGACCACATCTCCCCCTGGAGACCGACACCATCATCGCCACCGCCGTTGTCACCGCGACCGCGGAGCGGCTGGGCGGTCGGGAGGCGGGCGTGTGGGTGTCACCCGCGCTCACGTTCGGCTCGAGCGGCGAGCACCAGTCCTTTCCCGGCACCTGTTCCATCGGCACCGAGGCGCTCCGCTTTATGGTCGTCGAGCTGGTCCGCTCGGTGCGGACCTGGGCCGATCGTGTCGTCCTGGTCAACGGTCACGGCGGCAACCTGACGGCTTTGCGTGCCGCCGTTGAGCAGCTCGTGGCCGAGGGGCACGACGTTGCCTGGCTCGCATGCGCGACGGAGGACGCCGACCTGCATGCGGGCCGCACTGAGACCTCGCTCCTCCTGCACCTGTGCCCTGAGCAGGTTCGGTTCGACCGGGCCGTCGTTGGCGACTGCCGTCCCCTGACCGAGATCTTCAGGGCCCTGACGAGCGGCGGCGTCGCCGCGGTCTCCCCCAACGGAGTGCTCGGCGATCCGACCGGCGCCTCCGCCGCCGAAGGTGCGGCTGTGCTGGCTTCGATGGTCGACGAGGTCGCCCGTCGCGTCGCGATGGCCGCGCTGTGAGCAGAGTTGCCCTCGTCACCGGCGCCGCCCGCGGCATCGGCGCGGCTACCGTGTCGCGTCTCATCACTGATGGCTATCGGGTGATGGCCCTCGACTCCTGCGAAGGTCCACCGCTCGCCACGAGGGAACAGCTCGAGTCACTGGGCGAGTCACACGGAGATCGCATCCTCACGCGCGTCGCTGATGTGCGTGACCGCGACTCCCTGGCCGACGCGGTCGCCGAGACCGTTCGACTCTGGGGTCGGCTCGACGTTGCGGTGGCAGCAGCGGGCATCATGCGCGGCGGCCGCCCCCTGTGGGAGACCCCGGACGAGGACCTCGACGACCTGCTCGACGTCGTTGCCAAGGGGGTCTGGAACACCGCTGCGGTCACAATCCCCGCCATGCTCACCGGGCCACACCCTCCGGGCTGCCGCTTCGTCGCGGTCGGTTCGGCAGCGGGCAGCCAAGGTCTCTTCCGGCTCGCGGCGTACAACACTGCCAAGCACGCCGTGGTCGGCATAGTGAAGGGACTGGCCGCCGATCTCGTCGGCACCGGCGTCACCGCAAGCGTGGTCTCCCCCGGCTCGACCGACACCGACATGCTTGGCGCGACGGCTTCCCTGTACGACGTACACACGAACGAACTCGTCGGCCACCAGCTCATTCGCCGCGTCATCGACCCCGCCGAGATCGCCGCCGTCATCGCCTTCTGCGCCTCCCCGGCCGGCGGCGTCGTCAACGGCACGGTGGTCCATGCTGACGGCGGCTTCAGCGGATGAACCAGCCTCTGCCCGAGGGGTTCCGGGTCATCTTGGATCCGAAGGCGCTGCGCACCGATGCCGGTCGACTCCTGATCGGCGGTTCCCCGATCACGGCCATGCGACTCGCCCCGGCCACCGCAGCGCACCTGGTTGACGGGCGGGTGATCGTCACCGATGCGGTCTCCGCGCAGCTGGCGGACCGGTTGGTCGCCACCAACATCGCCTACCCCGACGTCCGCTCCATGGCCCCCGCCGGACCCGACGAGATCACCGTCGTCGTACCGGTCCGCGATCGCCCTGGGCAACTCGATCAGTGCCTCGCCGCGCTGGCCCCGCTGGCCGTCGTGGTCGTCGATGACGCGTCGCTCGATCCGGCGGCGGTCGCGACGGTGGCCCGACAACATGGAGCCAGGCTCATCCGCCTCACCGAGAACCTCGGACCCGCCGGTGCCCGCAACGCCGGGCTGGCCGAGGTCACGACCAACCTCGTCGCGTTCGTGGATTCGGACGTCGAGGTCTATGCGAACGACCTGATGGGTCTCACCCGCCACTTCGCGGACCCGGCTGTCGCCCTCGTCGGGCCAAGGATCATGGGCCGGACACGCTCGAAGCGGCCGAAATGGTTCGAGGAGTACGACGCCGCCTCCTCGTCACTCTCGCTCGGTCGGGCTCCGAGCACGGTCCGTCCCGGGGCGGCCGTCGCCTGGCTACCCAGCGCCTGCCTCGTCGCACGCACCTCGGTCCTGGAGTCGGGCTTCGATGCCAGCCTGCGCGTCGGCGAGGACGTCGACCTGGTCTGGCGGCTCGCCGCAGCGGGCCATCGGGTCCGCTACGACCCCGACGTCGTCGCCGGTCACGACGTACGCACCAGCGTGGGCGGGTGGCTAGGTCGCAAGTTCGTCTACGGCACCGGTGGCGCACTGCTCGCGCAGCGGCACGGGGCACACATCGCACCGGCAGTGCTGTCCCCCTCGATGGCCGTCGCCGGCATCGCGCTTCTGGTGCGTCGGCGATGGTCGGCACCCGTGGCGCTCGTGGGGCTCGTCGCGGCGACCCGGACCGTGCAGCGGTCCCTGCCACAGACCGTCGACCGCCACACCCGTATGCGGGTGGCTGCCGGCCTGTCGGCCCGCGGACTCGGCTGGGCGATACGGCAAGAGTCCGCCCTCCTGCTCCGACACTGGTGGCCACTCACACTCCTGGGCATCTGGTCCCGCCACGTGCGCCGCGCTGTCGCGACCGCCCTCGTCCTCGATGCATACCTCGCACTGGTCGAGGTCACCCCGACTGGACCTTCTCTGCCAGTTCGGCTGGTCGGGCGCCGCCTCGACGACCTCGCATATGGCTCCGGACTATGGTGGGGCGCATTGAGAGCTCGCTCAACGGTGGCCCTTGGCCCACGCCGACCTGGCCGACCTGACAAAGCACCGAGGGACACAAGCCCCCTCACGACACGCCCCTAGGCCCGCGCGGCCACTGCGGCACGGATCTCCACCTTCGTGATCTTGCCTCCCGCACTCTTGGGCAGGTCGTCGAAGACCTCCAGGCGCTCGGGCAGCTTGAACTTGGCCACCTCGAGTCCGAGCAGGAAGTCGGTGACGTCCTGCAACGTCAGCCGCTCGCCGGGCTTGAGCACCACGCATGCGCAGGTCCGCTCGCCGTAGACCGGGTCGGGAACCCCGATCACGGAGACCTCCGCGATGGCCGGATGCTTGTAGAGGTGCAGCTCGAGCTCCTGGGGGCTGATGTTCTGGCCGCCGCGGATGATGAGGTCCTTGGCCCGTCCCACGATCATCAGGTAGCCGTCCTCATCGATCCGGGCGAGGTCTCCCGACATGTACCACCCATCGTCGACGAAGGCGGCCTCGGTGTACGCCGGCACGTTGAAGTATCCGAAGCTCTTGGTCGGCCCCCTCCACATGATCTCGCCCGACTGCCCCTCGGCGACGTCCTGGCCCAGCGCGTCGACAAGCCGCACCTCGCTGTCGTCGTCGACCCTGCCCACCGTCAGGTGGCGCTTCTCGGGCGGGTCGGTGATGGCCGTCATGGTCGGCACGCCTCCGTCGGTGGCCCCGTAGCAGACGTGACCGACACAGCC
>JBDSPC010000395.1:0-21060 GCA_039914485.1 Nocardioides sp. | reverse complement strand
AGCAGCGGGATGGCAGCACCCAGGGAGAACGTCACGAACGACGAGATGGCAGCCACCCGGGGCGACGGCTTGTCGCGCGGGTCCAGCCCGAGCTCCTGTGTCACATGGACGAGCGCTGCCTGCTCGGGGTCCCGATGGATGTCGCGGGCTGCCGCCGCCGCCGTCGACCTGGTCATGCCCATGTGGGCGAACATCGCGGCCAGCTCGCGCTCCTCGGCCTCGGAGTTGTCCCTGATCTCCTCGGCCTCCTTGGCCCACTCGCGGTCCACCTGCTCGTTCTGGGTGCGGACCGAGGTGTACTCCCCCATGGCCATGGAGAAGGCTCCAGCCACCAGACCGGCTAGTCCGGTGAGGATGATGAAGCGCGGCGGCGCCCCGGCCGCGCCGACACCCGCGACCAGCGCGATGTTGGTCACCAGGCCGTCCATCGCACCGAAGACCGACGCGCGCAGCGCGCCGCCGGAGACGTCAGCATGGGTGTGGCCGACCTCGTCGGCACCAGTGGGGTTCAGAGTGGATTCAGTCATGGGTCAAGCGTAGAGACATTGTTGACTGTTGACAATGAAGCAGAGGCTTTCCTAATCCGTGGCATCAACCGCCTGCAGGAAGTCACCGACGAGCAGGTCACTCGGCTCGACCCCGCACGACACCCGGATCATTCCGTCGTCGATCCGGGCCGCCCTCCGCTCGTCGGGCGTGAGCGAGAAGTGCGAGGAGTTGAACGGCGTGCTGACCAGCGTCTCCACTCCCCCGAGGCTGGTCGCCTCACAGCCGATCTCCAGTCTGCGCATCACCCTCAGCGCTCGCTCGTCACCGCCGGCCACCGTGAAGGTCACCATCGCCCCGGCCCGGACGCGGTCGCCGTCACGCCGCAGCACCCGCCCGGCCACCTCCGCCCGCTCGTAGTCGGGCAGGGACGGGTGCCGGACCCGAACGACGTCGTCGCGAGCAGCCAGGGCGGCCGCGAGGTCGCGCGCGGTCGCGTTCGAGCGCGACAGACGCAGCTCGAAGGTCTGCAGGCCACGCCAGACGAGATACGCCGCGTGCGGATCCAGGCAGGTCCCGAGCGTGATCACTCTCCGCTGCACTTCTCGCACCTGGTCGAAACCGCCGGCCACGACACCGGCGATCACGTCCGAGTGCCCGTTGAGGAACTTGGTGGCCGAGTGCACGACGATGTCTGCGCCCAACGCGAGCGGCTGCACGCTGTACGGCGTCGCGAAGGTGTTGTCGACGACCAGGAGGGCGCCAGCGGCGTGAGCGAGCTCGGCGAGGGCGGGCAGGTCGGCGAGGTCCAGCTGCGGATTCGCCAGCGTCTCGACGTAGACCACCCGGGTCGGCCCGCCAGCCACCGCTGCCCGCCAGGCGTCGAGGTCCAGGGCGTCGACCTGGACCACGTCGAGACCCCAGGCGGGCAGGTCGCGCACGAGCAGGTCACGGCTGTCGCCGTACACCTGTCGAGCCGCGACGATGCGATCGCCCGCTCGCACGAGGGTGAGCAGTGTGGTAGCGATGGCTCCCATTCCGGAGGCGGTCATGAAGGCCGCCTCCGACCCTTCGAGGCGGCGGATCTCCTCCGCGGCCACGTCGACCGTGGGGTTGCGGAACCGGCCGTACCAGATCTCGTCGAGCCCACCGGCCTGGATGTCCTTGTAGGCGGCGTCGTCGAGGAAGTACGTCACCGACTGGTGGATCGGCGGCACCACCGGACGGGTCCGACGATTGAAGCGGGAGGACTGGCCGGGTCGACCTTCGGACATGACGGCTCCTTGTCGGGTGCGCAGACGGCTCCTTGTCGGGTGCGCAGACGCGCACCTAGCATCCTTCGTATGCACGCAGATGCGCAACCAGGCAGGGACATGCCGGCGAGGGAGCAGGTCGACCTCGCGGTCGAGGTGTTCCGAATGCTGTCCGACGCGACCAGGGTCGAGCTGTTGTGGGCCCTGCTCGACGGCGAGAGGCCCGTGAACGAGCTTGCCGACGCCGTCGGCAAGCCGTCGGCCGGAGTCTCCCAGCACCTGGCCAAGCTGCGGATGGCGCGGCTGGTCTCCACGCGCCGCCAGGCGAACCAGGTCTTCTACCGCATCGAGAGCGAGCACGTCCGCCAACTGGTCGCGGACGCGATCTACCAGGCCGAGCACGCCACGAGCGGGATCCCCGAGCATCACCAAGGGGGCCCCTCCGAGCGCGAGATCGTGGATCCGGGCTCAGCCGCGCACCCCGGGGCGCAGGCCTCTCGGGAGCCGCACACCCACGGTTAGCGCGACGGCGACCTTCGTGGACCGTCAGTCGATCCGAACCCTTGACCTCCGGCGCATTATTGTCAACAGTTGACCCAACCCTTGCGAAACGCCTCGTCTGCACCTAGTATCTACGCATATAGGCAGATACGCGAGTACGCATCCAGGTGTTCTCGAGGCAGCGCTCCAATGAACCATTGGCACGGGAAGAGTCACAACATGACACGGAACCAGCACGATCGCCCGCACCCGCACCCCCACGAGGAGCACCCGCACCCGCACCCGCATCCGCATCCGCACGACGACCATGGATCGGGCGACCACGGGCACGGGCACGGTCCCGGGCACGATGACCACGGACACGAGCACGGAACCGGGTTCATGGCGAAGGTCAAGGAGATCTTCGTGCCGCACTCCCATGACAGTGCCGACAAGGTCGACTCCGAGCTGGAGGCGAGCCAGGAGGGCATGCGCTGCCTGAAGCTCAGCTTCGGGTTCCTGATGCTGACCGCGGCGATCCAGACGGTGATCGTGTTCTACACCAACTCCGTCGCTCTGCTCGGTGACACCCTGCACAACTACGCAGATGCGCTGACCGCGGTTCCGCTGGCCATCGCGTTCCTGGTCGGGCGGCGAGTGGCTACCCGGGCCTACACCTACGGCTACGGCCGTGCCGAGGACCTGGCCGGAATCATCGTGGTGGTGCTGATTGCCGCCTCCGCCGCCTATGCCGGCTACGAGGCCATCCAGCGCTTCATGAACCCTGGCGAGGTCCGCCACCTCGGCGTGCTCGCGGTTGCCGGCGTCGTCGGCTTCCTCGGAAACGAGCTCGTCGCGAAGTACCGGATCCGTACCGGGCGACGGATCGGGTCCGCGGCACTGGTGGCCGACGGGCTGCACGCGCGCACCGACGGCTTCACCAGCCTTGCCGTGGTGTTCTCCGCGGCCGGCGCCTGGCTCGGTTACCCCATCGCCGACCCGATCATCGGTCTGCTGATCACGGTGGCGATTCTCTTCGTCCTGAAGGACGCGGCGAGGGAGGTCTACCGGCGGCTGATGGACGCGGTCGACCCCGCCCTGGTCGACCAGGCCGAGAACGTGATCCGGTCCACCCCTGGCGTCGTCGACGTCACCGATGTCCGGCTGCGCTGGCACGGCCACAAGCTGCTCGCCGAGGCCCGCATCACCGTGGATTCCACCAGCTCACTGATCGAGGCGCACCACCTCAGCCACCAGGTCGAGCACGACCTGGTCCACGGAGTGCGACGCCTCTCCACGGCCACCATCCACGCCGAGCCCCTGGCTCACGACGCCGACCTCGCACACGACCTGGTCAGCCATCACGACTGATCACCCCGGCCGGCACAACCCATCCGAAAGACAGGAGCAAGATCCGCATGATCGAGTTCGAACCGAAGTACATCACCTTCGACTGCTACGGCACGCTGACGGCGTTCGGCATGTCCGCGGTGACCCGCGAACTGGTCGCCGACCGCGTCGCGGCGGAACAGGTGGAGGACTTCCTCGACGACTTCGAGGCCTTCCGCGGCGATGAGGTCCTCGGCGCCTACAAGCCCTACCACCAGGTGATCAACGACTCGCTCGCCCGCGCCGCGAAGCTGTGGGACATCGAGCACCGCGACAGCGACGGCCAGGCGATCTACGAGTCCGTGCCGTCCTGGGGCCCACACCCCGATGTCCCGGAGCCACTGGCCGCACTCGCAGAGCGCTACCCGCTGGTGATCTTGTCCAACGCCGCCGACGAGCAGATCCAGAGCAACGTCGACAAGCTCGGTGCACCGTTCCACGCCGTCTACACCGCCGAGCAGGCCCAAGCCTACAAGCCCCGCCTCCAGGCGTTCGAGTTCATGCTCGACCAGCTCGGCTGCGGGCCGGAGGACATCCTGCACGTCTCATCGAGCTTGCGCTACGACCTGATGCCGGCGCACGACCTGCGAGTGACCAACAAGGTCTATGTCAACCGCGGCTACGAGCCGAGCACGCCGTTCTACGGCTATCACGAGGTCTCCGACATCTCCGGCCTCGCCGGCTTGCTCGGCGTCTGAGGCTCCGGCCCGGGCGGACGGACCCACGTGCCGTGCCCGGGCCGGTTCCACCCATCACACCCGCGGCCCTCGGGCCGCAACCAACGAGAGGAAGCACATGAAGCGGCGCGACATCTTCATCAATGTGGCCAAGCCCGGCCACGGAGACGAAGCCAGGAAGTACCTCGGCGAATGGCTCCGCTCCCTCGACGGGCACCCCGGCTACCTCGGCGGCTCGGTGCTCGAAGAGGTTGCCGGCGAGCTGCTCCCCGACACCGTGGTGCTGATCATGGAGTTCGAGTCCACCGAGGCAGCGCGAGCGCTGTGGCCCAAGATCGAGACCACCATCAATCCGCTCTACCCCGACGACAAGAGCGACAAGACTCCCGACCAGGGACCCGCCTTCTTCGACGGCACGAAGGAAGCCGTCGCCGCTGGCGGCGAGCTTCCACTCAGGTTCACCCGGGGCGACGGCCTCTTCGCCCGGATGCTCCACGTCCACGCGGCCGTCGTCGAGGAAGTCTCCGCCTCAGCCTGATCCACCCGACCGGGTCGTCCTGTCGAGCTCAGAATGCCGGCGTGACCAGCTGAGGCGACCGGGCTTGGCGACGTGCCTCGAGCACGGCTTCCCGGATCCGGTCGTGCACCATCGCCAGACCCGCGTACGCCGCTCCTCGCGCCACCGACAGGCCGAGCACCATCGTCACGGCACTGATCTCCGGGACCGTTGGCAGGCTCTTCTCGAGTCGTCTGCGCACCTCGGGGAGGACTTCATCGACGAGTGGACGCAATCGGCCCGCGATGTACACCGATTCCGGGTCCAGCGTCACGGCGACCGCGCTGACTGCGGTCACGATCGCCGTGGTGAACGCCTCCAGCACCTCAGCGCGGGAGGCCTCGTCGGGTGGCTCCAGCCAGAGCGCTTCGATGCGATCCGGGCTGAGCCCCCGGCGCCGGGCGAAGCGCAGCAGACCTGTGGTGCTGAGCAGCTCGTCGAGCGGCTCCTCCTCAACGCCGGAGAGGAGCACACCCACGTCGCCGAACGCGGGGGAACGACCCGTTGCGATCTCGCGGTCCGAGCAGCTGGCGAAGTTCAGCATGGTGCTGACGACGAAGAGAACGGCATTGCTGACAGTGGCGTCCTCGGTGAGGATCCCGAGCAAGGACGCATTGGCGTCACTCTCGAGCACCACGGGGGCGTCGACCAGGTCTTCAATGGCTCGCTGGAGCGCAGGGCCCGCAAAGACCTTCCTCGACTCCGCTGGACCGAAGATCTCCTTGCCGTTCCGCACCCGCCCCGGCACTGCGACGACGATCTGACGCACTGGCCCGGCCGCAGGCTCGCTCGTCTGCTCGACCAGGTCGACCACCCATCGAGCAGCACGTTCGACGTCGTCCTCGTCCAGGGTGGGAACGATCACGTGCTCGACCTCGCGACCCCTCAGGTCGGTCACCAGCACACACGTGGTCTGCGCGCCGAAGCCGACACCCACGACGTGCCCAGCCGTGCTTGGCACGTCCAGGTAGGTGGATCGGCGACCGCGGCCGATGACCTCATCCGCTCCGCCGTCGATGACGAAGCCATCCGCACGAAGCTCCTCCACTGCTCGAGACACGGTGGCCTTGCTCAAGCCCGTTAGCTCGATCAGCTCGTTGCGCGTCAAGGGCGCGCGGGAGAGGACCACGTCAAGGACCGACGCCTTGTTGTAGTCGCGAGATGTGGGTCTGCCGTTCACCTCACGACCATACCGAGCCCGATTCACCGGGCGAGCCGATTGCTGCTCGACCCGCTCTCAGCTGGTTCACGACGTCCGCCATCGGTACGGCGATGGCCCGCTCGACGTTGCTCCAGTCATCCTTGGCGTGGGCGAGCAGGTAGTCGCGCCGCTCTGGCACGCGCTCCGCGCGCCAGTTCGCCATCAGTGCGCGCAGCGTGAGTCGCGCCAGCGCCGCGACCGGCAGCAGTGAAATTTCGCGATCTCGGATCGGTCGCACCCGTTCGAAGCCGGCGACGAAGACGCAGGCATCCCGCCAGGGTTGCTCCGCCCGGCCGACCAGGTTCGCCATGGCTACAGCGGGGTCGAAGATCACAGCACTACGCAGGGTGTCACCGAAGTCGATGACGCCGGTGACGTAGTCGTGGCACTGCTCATCCACGACCACGTTGTAGGGGCTGTAGTCGCCGTGGATCACTTGCGTCTCGAGGTCAGTCAGTCTCGGGACGATGGTTGCCTCGAACAGCCTGAACACCACTTCAGCCAGCCGCCGGTGCTCGGGATTCGGCGTGTGCTCGAGGAGCCCTCTCAACTCGTGGAAGTGCCGGATGTCCCAGACCAACCCGCGGCGATCCTCCGGGTGCACGAACTCCTCGAGCGCCACGTCGACTCGTCCGAGCATCTCGCCCGCCTTGGCGAGCTGTTCGCTGTCCGGCTGCGCCTGAGCCCAGATCACGCCTTCCACGAAATCGAACACTCTCAATGCTCGGGGCCTTCCGTCGTCAGTCACGATGACGATGTTGTCGTATCCTTCCGCGGTGAGCCGCACACGTTGGACCGGAAGCTCGGGCGCGGCTCCTTCGAGAAAGCGCATCGCGGCGGTCTGGAGCCCGACGACCGCCTGTGCCTCATCGGGTGCCGACACCTTCACGAGGTAGTCAGTCGTGTCGGTCCTGAGTCTGAACGTGTCGTCCTTCTCCGTCGCGAGCGCTTGGAGACGGCCGTCGAGGTCGTAGTGCCGTTCAAGAAGGCTCCTCACCACCTGGGCGTCGATGGGCACATGGGACGACGCAAGGCCGCTCTCGGCGAAGAGCCGCTGGGCAGCGCTCGAGGGTGGTGAGGTGCTCACTGTCAGTTCCTCCAGCCAGCGCTACAGACGGACCTTCGCGACCTCTGCGAAGGTCTCCAGGAATCGGGCGACGTCGGCAGTGCTGAAGGCCAGCGGAGGACGGATCTTCAGCACGTTCGCTCCCTTGGCAGTGCCGCTGATGAGGACCCTGCGATTGCGCATGTCGTTGATGAACTCCTCGGCTCGTGCGCGGTCCGGCTCGAGCGTGTCATTGTCCTTGACGATCTCCACTGCGACGTACAGACCGCTGCCGCGCACCTCAGCGACGTACGACGACTCGCGCGTGATCTCCTCGAGCCCGGCGCGCAGAGCATTCCCGTTCTCGAGAACACGCTGCTGCACGTTCTCCTCCTCGAAGACGTCCAGCACCGCGGCACCGGCCGCCACGGGGATCGAGCTGCCGGCAAAGGTGTTGAAGTAGCGCACGTTCCGTCCGAACTCCTCGGAGACCTCGGGGCGGAAGACCACGCCCGAGAGCGGCACTCCGTTGCCCATCGGCTTGCCCATGGTGACGATGTCCGGCACCACACCGTGGCGACTGAAGCCCCACATTGAGTCCCCGAGCCGGGCGAATCCAGACTGCACCTCGTCCGCGATGTAGACACCGCCGGCCGCGTGTACCTCCTCCACGACGCCCTTCATGTAGCCGACCGGGTCGGTGAAGATTCCATCGCTGCTGTAGGCACAGTCGGTGACCAGGGCCGCGAGCCGGAACCCGTGGCGCTCGAGATCATCGATCGCACCCCGCACCTGGCTACGCATGTGCTCGGCCAGGGTGGATCCGGGCGCAGCGAGTCGCGGGTCAGGAGGATCAATGAGTCGGACGTTCGGGCCCAGCGGTGAGCCCGTGCCCAGAGTCGGCGAGAAGCTGGAGACCTCGCGGGTGATGCCGTGGTAGGCCCAGCGGGTCACGATGATCCCCTCGCCACCCGTGTGGTACCTCGCCACCCGCATCGCGAGATCGTTGGCCTCCGACCCGCTGCACGCCAGGCTGAGCTTGGACAGTTCTTGCGGGAAGGTCGCCAGAAGCCGCTCTGCGTAGTCGACCAGCGCTTCCTGGACGTAGCGAGTGTTGGTGTTGACGGCCGCCATCTGCCAGGAGACCGCCTCGACCACCCGGGGGTGGGCGTGCCCGACGCACGGGACGTTGTTGTAGGCGTCGAGGTAGTCGTTTCCCTCGTGGTCGATCAAGTGGGCGCCGTAGCCCGAGACGAACTCGACCGGCTCCCTGTACATCAGCAGGTAGCCAGGTCCGAGCACCTCGTCCCGCCGACGGATGGTCTCCTGGAGGTGCTCGGGCAGCGCGCTCATCCCGCCGGGGTCGAACCGGTTGGGAAAGCTGCCGATCGCTCGGCTGAGGGTGGAGGCCATCGTGAGGTCCCTTCGTCCTGTTCGGTGGTGGTCGGTTCAGAGGCCGAGCAGCGTGTTGAGCTCGTCGAGGGACTTGACGACCGTGAGGTCGTAGCCCGGCGGCACCGGGTCGTAGCCACGGTCCAGCAGGACCAGGTTGCGGAAGCCCATGTCGTGCATCGGCAGCGGGTCATAGCGGGTGTGCGACGACACGTGGACGAAGTCCTCGGGCTTGGCGTCGAGCTGGTCGAGCATGTACTCGAAGGCGGCGTAGCGGGGCTTGTAGAAGCCGGCCTGCTCGGCGGTGTAGACGGCGTGGAAGTCCGCTTCGAGCCGGGGCACGCTCTCCTTCAGGAAGGACTCGTCGGCGTTGGAGAGGATCACCAGCTTGTAGTGCTCGCCCATCTTCTTCAGCGGCGCGACCACGTCCGGGTGCGGGCCCCAGCTCCGCACCCCGTCGGCGAAACGCTTCCCCGCGGTGGGGTCCGACTCGATCCGCCACTTGCGGCAGACCCGGTCGAAGGCGTCCTGCATCACCTGCTCGTAGGGGTAGTACTCACCAAGGACCTGGTCGTAGCGATAGCCGCGGAACTCCGCGACGAACCGGTCCCACTGCTCCGCAGGGATCTGGTCGCCAACGAGCTCCTTGGTGATCGGCGTCATCGGCCAGCTGATCAAGGTGCCGTAGCAGTCGAACGAGACGTACTTCGGCCGGAACGAGGGGTTGCTCATGGGGTGCCTTCCGATGCGCTGTGGCCTGGGAAGCAGACCATCGACTGGCCTGCACGATATCCCATTCTGTTCCAGTTTCAAACTGAAACGTGAAGATTTCGGAGGATGCCCTGCCAGCTCGCTCCGTCACCTGTGAGCAGGCATGCCCGACAGACCCAGCTCCCGGCGGACGACTGGCAGTGCCTTGGTCCAGTGGGCACGGATGGGGACCCGGACGACCAGGGCGAGTCGGGGGCCACCGAACTTCGGCGTGGTGAGCTCCCGATCGATGTCGCGGAGGTAGGCCCGGAGAAGGGACCGGGGCATGACAACCGGGTAGCCCAGCAGCCGGCCCATCCGCACCGCGGTCTCCGCTGTCGCCGCCCTGAGCGGCGAGGCACCCAAGCCGGCGACGCGCCGGTCCAGCTCCTCGCCCGAGTGGTCCACGGTGTAGGTGATGACAGTTCTCCCGGCAAGCTGCCGGCGGTCCGAGGAGCGCAAGTCGCAGGAGTCAGGCACCAGGATCCCGATCCGGTCCACCCCGACGATCCGGCTGGTCACACCCTTGGGCAGCTCCATCTGACCGGCGATCGCGACGAATGCGGCATCCAGCGAGCCCTCCGCGACCCCTTCCACGAGCCTCGCCCCGTGGTCGACGACCTGGGTGGTGCGCAGGTGTGGCAGTGCGAGGTGCAGGGCGGGAAACAGCAGCATGGCGAGACTGCTGATAGTGCCCACGGACATGGAGTCGGACATGGCCGCCCCGCGGCTGCGCTCGAACACCCCCTCCAGGTGGCCGAGGATGTGTCGCGCGTCCTTCACCATCTCGCTGCCAGCAGGTGTAGGGCGTGCGCCGCTCGTGTCCCGGGCGAACAGCTGCACTCCGCAGCGTCGTTCGAGGGCGGCCAGCCGTTGACTGGCCGACGGCTGGCTGACCAGGAGCTCCCTAGCCGCTGCACCCACCGAACCGTGCCGGGCGATGGCGACGACGAGGCGGAGGTCCCCCACCTCAGGGTATGCATCCATAGGTTCAGTCTATGACCTGTAGACATCAACTCAGTGCTACCGGGAGCGCGACGCGCAGTCCACCCTTGAGAGGTGAGAAAAGACCTGCGCCGCGTCCTGCTGACCACGTTCGTCAGCTGGATCGGACTGCGGCTCACCGAGGTCGCGCTGCCCCTGATCGCTCTGCAGCAGACGGGCTCGGTGTGGGCCACCGGCCTGGTGGCCGGGTCCTCCGGCATCGCTCTCCTGACGTCTCCCTGGTGGGCTGCACGGCTCCGCCACCGACTGACGTCCGGGCCGACCCTCGCGGCAGTGCTCAGCGTGCAGGCTCTCGGATACCTGACCGTGGCCGTCGCAGCGGCCATGGACGCACTCACCGTGGCGCACCTGTGCCTCGGTGGACTGATCGCCGGCGCGGCCACGTCGGTGGGCGGTCCGGCAACCCGGGCACTCCTGGCCGACATCGGAGACCGGATCGGGCCCGGCGTCGCAGTCCGGGCCGTGGCCTGGCAGGACCTCGCCCACCGGGTCAGCATGGTTGTCAGCCCGCCTGTCGCCGCCCTGGTGGTCATCCAGTACGGCGCGATGCCGCTCATGTGGGCCGAGAGCGTCGCCGTGCTGGTGGCGGCCGCGATCGTGGCGCGGGTCGGCACGTACGGCCTTGCACGAGAAATGACGGAGTCGATTCCGCGCCGGGCGCGAGAGGTCCTGCGCGCCCACCCCCTGGTCGCTGATGGCATCGTGATGGCTGCCATCGGTTGGTTCTGGTGGTTCGCATTCGCGCTCGGCCTGGCAATTCTCGGTGCCGAGACCGGACGGCCGGGACAGCTCATCGCCGCCGGGATGACCGGTTACGGTATTGGCTCCCTCGCCGGGTCGGTCACCGCACCACTCGTGGTGGCTCGACTGCCGAGGGTCCCCACGATCGTCACCGGCTGGATGGTGCTGGGCGCCGCGTTCACCTCCCTGCCCTGGATCGACGATTCGCTGCTCGCCCTGGCCCTGGCCTCCGCTGCCGGCGGCTTCGTCACTCCCCTGAGCCTCGCGGCACTGAACGCCCTGATCATCGAGCACACGAGCGGCCAGGAGCGTCGAACCGCCTTCGCGTCGTACTACGTGGCAAGCAGCGGCGGGTCCTCCGTCGGGATGCTCTGTGGTGGGGCAGTGATCGCACTGCTCGGCGCCGAGACCACACTCCATGTCGCCGGCGGCGTCTTGATGGCCGTGCCGCTCGTCCTGATCGTCCGGGCTCGCTCGTCATCACTCACCCGGCGAGGGCCCTCCCTACAGACAATCGAGGTCGGGTGCGCAGATGACGTCGGCGCTCATGCTGAACAGTAGAGCCCAACCGGGATCGTGTTCTGATCTCGACTGCCAGCGACCAACTGCAGCGGACAACACAGGCGCCGTTGCACTCCCGCTCATCCGGCCGCCATGCGGTTCGGCATCGCGTCCTTCCATCACCGGAACCAGTGAGAACGAATGCTGTGACCAGCACTCCAAGCGGCGTCCGCACACCTTCCTCCTCCGGGTACGCATCTCCGATCCCCGCTCCTCCAGTCCGCTAAACCGCAACGTCGGCGACCGTGTGTCGGGGCCCCAGCCCGTCATCTCCAGTCCACTGCCCCGGGACGTCCGCGCGAGGACGATGAGCGGCTGCCACGTCTCCCGAATGGGTTCGGGAATGGCGAGCTCGTCCGAGATATCCACCAGGAGGGCGCCGTCGATCCAGTCCATCGTCTGCTCAGGGGTGGCTGACCGGAGCAGCCGTTCGTACAGCTTCCGTCGCTGGCTCCGACGTCGCAGGTCGTAGCGAATGGGCCTCCGGCAGCGAGATCGTGGATCTCGACCTCGGCGAAGCAGGTCGGCAACATGCCGCGCCACAACTGGTCCGGCACCCAGTACCTACCCACCCGAGATGAGGAGTGGGGCCAGAACCTCACCTGGGACACGATGTCGAGAGCCGGAATCCCGCGGCCGCCACGATTCGGTCCGCCACCGCGAAGCTCGGCATCTTGAGGCCGCCACGATTCGGTCCGCCACCGCGAAGCTCGGCATCTTGAGGCCGCGCTCGTACAGCGACAAGGACGCCTGCGACGTTCCGGCCCGTGCTGCCAGATCACGTTGCGTCAGGCCGCCACCTCGCCGTACTCGACGGATCAGCCGACGACTTCTATGCGTCGACGATACCTCTCCGGATATCGACACGCCGAGGATTTGGGGAGGCCTGCACGCCTGCTTGGCAAGGGGTGCTCCTCGTCCCACCCACCCGGAGGTATGTCATGCCCAGTTATCCCACTCACGCCACACCGTTCCCGGAGCGACAAGACGCCGAACTCCTCACCATCGAGGATGTCGCCGAGATCCTCAGGACGCCCGTCAACACCATGCGCTGGTGGCGCCAGATCGGTCGAGGCCCGCAGTTCTTCACCATCGGTCGTCGGCTCTACATCGAGGTGGGCGACCTCCGGGTCTTCATCCGCAAGCAGCGCGAGGCCGCCAAGCCCCTCATTCCCCGACCGACGCAGAAGGACTGACCCTCGTGGATGGCCACGACATGTCCACCGACCCGCGCCACGTCTTCCTCGACGCGACGGACGTCATGCACCGCTACGGCTGGGGCAAGACCAGGGGCTACCAGAACCTCAAGGACCGTTCACTCGTGCCTGCGCCCGTGATGACTCACCCCACGCTGTAGCGGCTGGACCAGCTCTTGGCGTGGGAAGAGAAGCGGATGGCCCTCGCCGAGGCAGCGAACGCGCTTGTCGACCCCGATCGTCGCCCGGAGACCGTCACCGACCTGCTGCCCAAGCCGGAGCGGCGGCGGTCGGCGTGACATGCCGTCGGCGACTCGGTAGGCAACCTGAGCGGCATGACACGTGACCCACCAGCGTCGAACGCGGCTGCTAGACGATTCCGTTAGGACCGACGTCGGCCAGACTCGCTCCAGGTGATCGGCGGGAAGCTCTCCATGCGGCTGCCCGCCGGTTGTTCTGGTGCGCCTCACTATCGGTCTGCGGCTCGCCGGTCACCGTGACGAGGCGTGGATCAAGAAGGGACTGCCCTGCTCGTAGTAGCAATGCCCACCTCGCCGTCCATATCGGATCGAGCAGGCGGGAGCAACACATGAGTCACCAAGCAGAGCACGTCATCATTGGGGTCGATGCACGAACTGTCGGCCGCCATCGAGGTCGTCGACCAGCGTGAGCAGCAGCTCGGGTCAGGCAGGTTCACCACCGACCGCGCCGGCTACGCAGATGCGGACCTACGCCAAGACCTGGCCGGACCGGGTCTGGGCGGTCGAAGGAAGCAACGGCGCCGGTCGCCCGCTGGACCAACGACTCCTCGAAGACGGCGAGCACGTCGTCGACGTCCCCGCGAAGCTCGCAGCCAGGGTCCGGCTCTTCGACACCGGCAACAACCGCAAGACCAACGCCCCCGACGCCCACGCAGTCGCCGCCGTGGTAATGCGAACCAGCACCCTGCGAGTGCTGCAGCTCGACGGCGAGCTCGAGGCACTGCTGATGCTCACCGACCGCCGCGAAGCCGCTCACCCGACGGGTCCAGACCGTCGACCGACTCCAGGCACTGCTCGCAGAACTCCTGCCAAGACAGGCGAAACGCGACCTCACCACCGGCCAGGCCAAGACCCTGCTCGCGACTGTCAGACCGCGCGACATCGCCGGGAAGGCCCGACGTCGCATCGCCGCCGAAGAGCTCGCCGAACTGATCGCAGTCGAAGCGACGATCAAGAAGTCCACCGCCGAGCTCAAGGCCATCGTGCTGGCCCGCGGCTGCCGGCTGATGGACCTTCACGGCGTCGGACCCGTCGTCGCTGCCCGCGTCCTGGCCGACTTCGGTGACGTGACCCGGTTCGCCGACCGCAACCGTTTCGCGTCGTGGACCGGCGCCGCACCCCTGGATGCGTCCTCGGGTGAGCAGAACCGGCACCGGCTCTCACGGGCCGGGAACCGTCGGATGAACCACATGATCCGCATCGCCGCGATCAGCCAGATCCGCCTCGACACCGACGGCCGCGCTTACTGCCGACGCAAGCGAGCCGGGGCAAGAAGTCCCTCGAGGCGATCCGGTGCCTCAAGCTCAGGATCTCCGACGCCATCTACCGCCAACTGCTCAAATTTGCTCAACGCGCTGCCGTCGAGGACGTTGGCACGGGTCCGGGAGGGCACTGCAGGGCGACTCTTCAATCCAGCGCGGTCGATCTGCTCTCGCACGTCGACAGTTCGGATCAGCCACTTCCCGGACCCGCGGAAAAGACGCGACGCCGAACCGGTTGACAAGAAGGGAGCCGAAATGACGCAGTGTCCACGCACGCCAGAGCTAGCGGCGGACGGCACAGTTCCGCAGTTCGACCAAATACGGTGCGCCCTCGCACCGCAACGGACATGGTTCCGCGGTGGCTGCGACGGACCAGCCCGAGCCGTTCCACGTCAAAGTTGTCGTAAGTCGGGTCGAGATCGATCGCCGCGTGTTCAACCTCCTATTCAGAACTCTCCTCGACGCACGTACGTACCGATCTGCGCGCCCAGGCCCCCGGCTGTATCAAACTCCACGACCTGGCAGATCACGCGCGAGCGGCACATCTTTCCCCTTCCCCTGTTCTTTGCTCCATTTGAAGTTGTGGCAGCGCAGGTCGCCCACAAGACGAAGGCGCTGCTGTCGGGGGACGAGCAAGAACGCGTTCTCGATGAACGCCCGCAGCCCCGTTCGCCTATCCGATGTCGAACTGATCGTGAAAGACCTTTGCGAAAGCAGCAACTGCTCTAGCGGCTCGACAACACCCTCGTAGACAACGAGGTCGTAGGGCGACTGCGGAGTCGTCGCCCGCGCACCATCGCTGACGACACGAACCGACTCCGCGAACTGGTTGACGTCGACCTCACAGCGTTCCGGGCCGAACGCGGGGAACGCCAGCAGCTTGGAGCACCTGATCCGCTGCTTCGGATCCAAGCAGCTATCGTCTCCCGCAATCAGCCTGGCTACATGCTTCAAGTAGTCCCCCTGGCGTCGCGTTCAGCGGACTTGCCGGCCCGGTGCGCACAGAAGCCGGGCCTCAGGGCTCGCCCAGAGGCGAGCCGTGATCCTGCCCGGCTTCTGTGTCTTCTGGTTGAGTCCGCGTGACGCGGACTCAACTCAACTGGCGAACTTGTACCCGGCCTGCGCCACGGCGTCGCGGATCGCCGAGTCGTCAATGTGGCCGCTGACCTGGAGGGTTCCGTCGGCGATGTCGACGTCGACGTCGAGCACGCCCTCAACGCCCTCTACCGCGTTGGTCACCTTGTTCACGCAGCTGTTGCAGGTCATGCCGACGACGGTGTAGGTGGCAGTGGTGTTGCACATGGGGTGTTCTCCTCTGGTCCGCCGCTTCTGCGGCTCACGTGGTCTGGGCGAAATTTCGGTCTCGCGCCGAGGCGACGACGACCCTTGTGCCGCCTCGCCCGGCGTGACTCGGGGCGTGGTGCCACCGAAGCCATTGCTTAAGCCATAGGCTACCCCCCTAGCGTATACTGTCAACCCTTCTCCGGCCTTGACTTTGTACCCTCCCCCGGTATGGTAACCCATTAACCAAAGCCGATCAGGAGGAGAGCCGCCGTGCTGGTGACCGTTGACTTCGACCGATGTGAGGGCCACGGGCTGTGCACCATCAGTGCCCCCGAGGTCTTCTCCTTCGACACTCGCGGCAGCCTTCAGGTGGTCGACCGTCCCGGCGAGGAGCACCGCGCCGCCGTCGAGGAAAGCGTCCGAACGTGCCCCGCGATCGCCATCCAGCTCGACGCCGCGCACGCCGTCGCCGATACGGCTCGGCAGTGAGAGATTCCGCCCGATGAAGCGCGTCGTTGTCGTCGGCGCCTCGCTGGCCGGCCTCCGGACGGCCGAGGCTCTGCGCCAGTCGGGCTTCACCGGGGCGCTCACCATCGTGGGCGAGGAGCCGCACCCTCCGTACAACCGTCCGCCACTGACGAAGGCGGCGCTCCTCGACGGGCCAGACGCGTCGGCGCTTGCACTGCCGCACACCGTCGACCTGGACGCCACATGGACTCTCGGCGTGTCGGCGACCGGGCTCGACATGCTCCGGCAAGAGGTGCTGCTCGAGACCAGCGAAGCACTGGCCTTCGACGGCCTTGTCATCGCCACCGGCGCGAGCGCACGCCGCCTGCCCGACGACCTCGGCGGCGTGTGCGCGCACCACATCCGAACACTCGACGACGCGACGACGCTCCATCGCGCCCTCGCCGAGCCGGGACGCACGGTGCTGGTCATCGGCGCCGGCTTCCTGGGCTCGGAGGTTGCCTCCACGGCCGCGTCGCTGGGGCACCGGGTGACCCTCGTGGAGGCAACTGCCGGGCCAATGCTCGGCGCCCTCGGCCCCGAGGTCTCCGCCTACTGCGCGCGACTGCACCGCAGTCGCGGAGTGGATCTGCGCACCAGCACCACGGTGCTGTCCTTGACGCCGGCCGTTGAGCGACCCGGCACCACTGTCGCCGTGCTGGCCGACCAGCGGAGCGGCGCGAAGTCTCAGGTGGAGGCCGATGTGGTGGTTGCCGCGCTGGGAGCCACGCCCAACACCGACTGGCTGCGCGGAAGCGGCATCGACATCGAGGGCGGCATCGCCACGGACCACTCCCTGAGGGTGCTGGACAACGCCGGCGTGCCGGTGCCGGGGATCGTGGCGGTAGGCGACGTCGCGTGTGTGCCCCAGCCCCTGCTCGACGGCACCGCCTCGCGCGTGGAGCATTGGGCGACTGCCGTGGGCCACTCCGGGATCGCCGCTGCCACGCTCCTCGACGAGCAACCCCACGTTCTCACGGTGCTGCCGTCGTTCTGGACCGACCAGCACGGCGTCCAGATTCGTGGCATCGGGCTTCCTGGCCGCGGCGACACGACGACCGTCGCGGACGGAGCCATGGAGGACGATCGCTTCGTCGTGACCCGCACCCGTGGCGGCCGCCTGATCGGCGTGGTCGCAGTCAACAACACCCCTGCCCTGTTCCGTTACCGATCCGAGCTCGAGTCGGCCGCAAGGGCCGCTCCCCCGACCAGACAAGGACCTGTCTCATGACCGACACCGCACCCACGCCGACACCCCGCCCGACCACCGTCAAGGCTGTTCGCAACGGGCCGTTGCAGCTCAAGGGCACGTTCCGACTGCTCGACCCCAACGGCGAGGAATACGACCTGGATGGTCAGCGCATCGTGCTGCTGTGCCGCTGCGGCAAGTCCAAGAATCAGCCGTTCTGCGACTCCAGCCACGTCCGGACCGGCTTCGCCAGCGACGACCAGCCCGCATGCGAGACCGACGACGACGAGGGCGCGGCGTGACCGGCCGAGGCGCCGGGGCGCTCGCGTCCCGGCTTCTCCGTCAGATGCTCCACGCCGCCTGCGGGTGCGCCGCCCGTGCCTGGCGGGTCGACGTCAGTCGCAGCATCGGCGGCGTGACCCTCCGTGCGGAGCTCCGGTCGGACTGAGCGACGGCCGGCCTCCGTCCTCCTCGGGACGGCCCGACTAGGACCGGACGAGGCGAGCGATCGCGTCGGACGCCTCCTTCAGCTTCAGCTGGGCATCGCTACCGCCCGTCGAGGCCGCGTCCGCGACGCAGTGGCCCAGGTGTTCCTCGAGGAGTCCGAGCCCGACCGACTGCAGAGCCTTGGTGATCGCCGAGATCTGGGTGAGGATATCGATGCAGTACTTCTCTTCCTCCACCATCCGCTGCAGCCCCCGGGCCTGGCCCTCGATGCGGCGCAAACGTCGGAGATAGTCGTCCTTTCGGTGGATATAGCCGTGGTGATGCTCGTGCGTCGTGTCGGTCATTGCGTGGTCCCCGCTGGTCGATGCCGGGCCAGCCCCGGCACAATCACCCTACCCCGTACCGGTATCCCGCGATGGCCGTACGCGACACTTCACGTCGATTGACAGGTACACTAGGGGGGTATAGTATTGGCGCGAACATGACCCTCACTTTCCAGGAGGTGCGATGACCCAGGTCGCCTACTCACATCACCACGGGTACCTCCTCGACCATGCGCTGCAGGCCCGCGCCTGCCCCTCGATGCGACGCAGGCGGCTCAGGACGTCGTCCTTGTTGGGAAGTACTGCATCGACATGCTCACCCAGGTGTCCGCCATGACGTCCGCTCTCCAATCGGTCGCGCTCGGCCTCCTCGACGACCACTTGAACCACTGCGTGGTCGACGCGGTCGCCACCGGTGGCCCGGAGGCCTACCACAAGCTCCAGGAGGCGTCCGCCGCAAGCGCGCGCCTCGTCCGTTCCTGATCCACCGAGAGGAAAGT
This sequence comes from Nocardioides sp., assembly GCA_039914485.1. Lineage (GTDB taxonomy): Bacteria > Actinomycetota > Actinomycetes > Propionibacteriales > Nocardioidaceae > Nocardioides. The sequence goes on along the minus strand of JBDSPC010000395.1, from coordinate 2,556 downwards.
CCCACGATGAGCAGCACCCAGAAGTACACCGTCGCCGGCATGACCTGCGGGCACTGCGTCGCCTCGGTCACCGAGGAGGTCCAGGAGATTCCGGGCGTCGAGCACGTCGAGGTGATCCTTGAGACCGGCAGCCTGAGCGTGACGAGTTCCGAGCCCGTTGAGGACGCCGCGGTCAAGACCGCCGTCGAGGACGCGGGGTACCAGCTCGCATGAGCGCCACAATAAAGCTCATCGGATTCCTGGTGGCCCTGACTGCGGTCTTCGGTGGCGCGCTCGGCGTGGGGACGCTGGTCGGGCCCGTGGGTGCCCCCGCCGCGGCCGGGCACGAGGGCATGGAGTCGGACGGCATGGAATCGGATGGCATGGACATGGACGGCATGGACATGGACGCAGGTGAGGATGCCCAAGGCTCCACGGCCACCGTCCTGCCGAAGGGCCTGATGGTCGCCCAGGGCGGCTACACGTTCCGGCTCGCCCAGGCGACGGCGGCCCCGGGCTCCGCGGTACCTGTCTCGTTCACGATCGAGGGTGCCGACGGCAGCCCGGTGACCGAGTACGACGTGCAGCACGAGAAGGACCTGCACCTCATCGCCGTACGCCGTGACTTCACCGGCTTCCAGCACGTCCATCCCGAGATGGACTCCGAGGGAACCTGGACCACGCCGCTGAACCTCACCCCCGGCCAGTGGCGACTCTTCGCCGACTTCAAGGCGGCCGGCGCCGACCCCCTGACCTTGGGCAACGACCTCGCGGTCGCCGGACGCTACCAGCCCGCCGCGCCCGCGGCGGACTCCAAGACGGCCACCGTGGACGGATACACCGTCACACTCGACGGTGACCTGGCACCCGGCGAGGAGGCCAAGCTGACCCTGAACGTGACCCGGGACGGACAGCCGGTGACCGACCTCGAGCCCTACCTGGGCGCCTACGGGCACCTGGTTGCGCTCCGGGCCGGCGACCTCGCCTACCTGCACGTGCACCCCGAGGGGACCCCCGACGACGGCGAGACCGAGCCCGGACCGGACGTGGTCTTCTACACCAACGCCCCGAGCGCAGGCCGCTACCACCTGTACCTCAACTTCAAGCACCAGGGCGTGGTGAGAACCGCCGCGTTCACCGTGACTGCGACCGGGGTGGCCCCGTCGAGTTCGCCGGACACCGGCGAGACCGATGACGGCCATTCCGGCGACGAGCACTGACCCGTCAGACTAAGGAGAAGCAGATGAGCTCCCCCAACGGCTCCCCCATCGCACCCGTCCTGACCAACGAGGTCGAGCTCGGGATCACCGGGATGACCTGCGCCTCATGCGCGAACCGCATCGAGCGCAAGCTCAACAAGATGGACGGCGTCACCGCCACGGTGAACTACGCCACGGAGAAGGCCAAGGTCGCCTTCCCCACCGGCCTCGACCCGGCCGAGCTGCTGCGCACCGTGGAGCAGGCCGGGTACGGAGCGACTCTTCCCCGCCCGGACAAGGCGGCACCAGACGGGGAGGAGGCGGAGCAGGTCGACCCGACCCGGGCGCTGCGGGACCGGCTGATCATCTCCGCGGTCCTCACCGTGCCGGTGATCGCGTTCGCGATGGTGCCGACCTGGCAGTTCACCTACTGGCAGTGGCTGTCGTTGACCTTGGCCGCGCCGGTTGTGCTCTGGGGGGCCTGGCCGTTCCACCGGGCCGCCTGGGTCAACCTCAAGCACGCCACCTCCACCATGGACACGCTGGTGTCGCTCGGCACGCTGGCCGCGCTCGGCTGGTCCCTGTACGCCCTCTTCTGGGGCACCGCGGGTGTCGCGGGCATGACCCATGCGTTCGAGTTCACCGTGGCCCGGACCGATGGGTCGGCGAACATCTACCTTGAGGCCGCCGCCGGCGTGACGACCTTCATCCTCGCCGGCCGGTACTTCGAGGCCCGTTCCAAGCGCCGCGCCGGCGCCGCACTGCGTGCCCTGCTCGAGCTCGGCGCCAAGGACGTGGCAGTGCTCCGGCCCGGCCAGGACGGGCCGGTGGAGACGATGATCCCCATCGAGCAACTCGCGGTCGGGGACCGCTTCGTGGTCCGTCCGGGGGAGAAGATCGCCACCGATGGAATCGTCGATGAAGGCAGTTCCGCCGTCGACGCATCGATGCTCACCGGCGAGTCGGTGCCCGTCGAGGTGGGTCCCGGCGACAGCGTTGTCGGCGCCACCGTCAACGCCGGCGGGCGGCTCGTGGTTCGGGCCACGCGAATCGGCTCCGACACGCAGCTCGCGCAGATGGCCAAGCTGGTGGAGGACGCGCAGAACGGCAAGGCCGCGGTGCAGCGTCTGGCCGACCGGGTCTCCGGCATCTTCGTACCCATCGTGATCACCCTGGCCGCAGCTACCCTGGGCTTCTGGATCGGGACCGGCGGCGGGCTCGCGGCAGCGTTCACGGCCGCAGTCGCCGTCCTGATCATCGCCTGCCCTTGCGCGCTCGGGCTGGCGACGCCGACCGCCCTGATGGTGGGCACCGGCCGCGGCGCCCAGCTGGGCATCCTGATCAAGGGTCCCGAGGTGCTCGAGTCCACCCGGAGGAT